>NZ_JBEYLC010000002.1:0-209604 GCF_040635885.1 Nocardiopsis sp. NPDC006832
GGCTACCGCGGGGACGCGCCCCGCCACCCGTCCCACCTGTAGCGGGGCCTTCGTGACCGGACCCGTCACGTAGTGGCGACGCGGCCCACGAGGACACCAGAGGGAGGGGAAGGGATCCGGCCGCCTGCGGCCGGAGTGGGCCGCAGGCCCGCAGGGCTGTTGGGACCTCAACCACTCTCCCCCCTTCCCCGATAGCCGCCAAACCGCCGCCCGCACCGCACGGGTCAAGGCCACCAACACCGCTGTCAGAGCACTCACCATCGCCTTGACGCGTGCGGTGCGGGCGGCAACAATCACGCGGCGGGGAAGGAGGGAGAACACACCCGAGCAACGCCCAACCACCCAAGGGCTATCTAGCTGGGGCGCCCCCAACACACCCCACACCCGCCCCGTGAACAGGTGGGCTCCCGCCCGCAGGCGTCCCACCCACATTCCCGAGCAACGCCCAACCACCCGCGGGATCACGGCCTGAGGCGCCCTACCAAAACAACCCCCGGGCAGCACGAAACCGGCGAAACCAGAGGCTCCCCCAAGATCAATAGGATCACGCCCCTATGCCCCACCACCAGGCCGAGGGAACGAGCCTGTGGACAACTCCCTGTATGCCTCTGCAAGCCCCTGTAAGCCCTTGTAAGCCCCCGCAAGTCTCTGTGGGCCTTGTGTGCCCCCTGCAAGTCCCTACGAGTCCCGGCGAATCCCCATGGGCCCCGCGAGTCCTGATGAATCCTGGCGCGCGGCTTCCCGCCGGGAGAAGTAGTCCGCACTCGCACCAGTTCAGGAGGGTTTCGGGCCTAGGGACGCGGCTGGAGTCATGGGCCGGATACAGGCCCACTGGCCCCTGTCCCTGCCCTGCCCCTGTTCCTGCTCCCCTGCCGCCCCACCCCCGACCCCACCGGAACTCCACCGGCCGCCTCGCTCACCGCTCGGACCACTCCCTCGCCTCCACCGGCCCCTCCCTGGGCGAACACGTGTGGCCTCCGCACCCGATCGGGTGCGGAGGCCACAGGTGGTGTGCGTTCGGTTCAGTCCCTGGGTGCGCAGAGGGCGGTCGCGACGGCCGCGATGCCCTCACCACGGCCGGTGAGGCCCAAGCCGTCGGTGGTGGTCGCCGAGATGCTCACGGGCGCGCCCACGACCTCGGAGAACGTCTTCTCCGCCTCGTCACGCCGGGGCGCGAACTTGGGGCGGTTGCTGATGATCTGGACGGCCACGTTGCCGATCTCGAAACCGGCGGCGTGCACGCGTGTGACGGTCTCTGTGAGCAGAGCCACGCCCGAGGCACCCTTCCACCGAGGATCGGAGGTTCCGAAGTTGGATCCGAGATCACCGAGTCCGCAGGCGGACAACAACGCGTCGCATGCGGCATGAGCGGCGACATCACCATCGGAATGGCCACTCACACCATCTTCACCGGGCCATTCCAAACCGGCGAGATAAAGTGTTCTTCCAGGAGAAAACGGGTGGACGTCGGTTCCGACGCCCACCCGAGGCATTTTCGTCATGAATTATGTGATTCCGCGACTATCAGCCTGTAAGAACGTCGTCGAGGATGGCCTCGGCCTTGTCCTCGTTGGTCTTTTCCGCGAGCGCGAGTTCACTGACGAGAATCTGCCGCGCCTTGGCGAGCATCCGCTTCTCACCGGCGGACAGACCACGTTCCTTGTCCCGGCGCCACAGGTCACGCACGACCTCGGCGACCTTGTTGACGTCGCCGGACGCCAGCTTCTCCAGGTTCGCCTTGTAGCGCCTCGACCAGTTGGTGGGCTCTTCGGTGTGCGGTGCCCGCAGCACCTCGAAGACCTTGTCCAGGCCTTCCTGCCCCACCACGTCACGAACGCCGACATCCTCGGCGTTCGCAGCCGGCACTCGCACCGTCAGATCGCCCTTGTCAACCCTCAGAACGAGGTAGGTTCTGTCCTCGCCCTTAATAGTGCGAGTCTCGATCGCTTCAATACGAGCAGCCCCATGATGGGGGTAGACAACAGTGTCGCCGACCTTGAAAGCCATGTGACAGGTACCCCTTCCGCTACACCAAGGATACCATGAATCTGTGACTTAACGTACCTATTAGCTTTGCGAACACGCAGGTCAAGCCACACTTTTTAGGGCTTGACAAAGTGTACCCGAGCAGCCTCGGATGCCTGATCGGAACATCTCAAAGAGGGCTGGAACCCCCGCTGGCCAGCCGAAGCGTGACATCAGGGCTACCTTCTTGGGGTAGGGTTCGCCCTCGCACGAACACGCCCCGCGAGCGCTCGTAGCGATTTAGATCACGATTTCGGACGGGGCTGATCCAACGTTGACTCGTCCGGATCCAGACCGCCCCCGGAGTCAAGCCCGCGTCAAGCCCTCCCCCCACATCCCCCCGTGCCATCCCCTGGTTCTCCCCCGTTCTCCCCCGCGCACGCGTAGGGCCCCGGAACACGAAAGCCCCAGGGCCCGATGACGTCGGATGACGACCTACGAGGGTGTTACTCCTCGGGTTCGTAATCCTCGCGCTTCTCTCCGGTCACCATGTAGATCAGGTTGTCGGCGACGTGCACCGCGTGGTCACCGTAACGTTCGTAGAACCGCCCGACCAGGGTCACGTCCATGGTCGCCTCGACCCCGTACTCCCAGCCCGGGGCGAGGATGCGCTGCAGCAGCTTGCGCCGCAGCCGGTCCATCTTGTCGTCGTCCTTGTCCAGTTCCAGAGCGGTGTCGGGGTCCCTCTCCAGGATCACCTCTCCGGCCTTGGTGACCAGCAGCTCGGCTTCGTGACCCATCTCCAGGACGATCGAGCGAACCGGCTTGGGGATGGCCGAGTCCGGGTGTCGACGGCGGGCGATCTTGGCCAGGTGGACGGCGTGGTCGCCCATCCGCTCCAGGTCACCACGCATGTACAGGGCGGTGATGATGGTCCGCAGGTCGGAGGCCACCGGCTGTTGCCGCGCCATCAGACTGAAGGCGGTGTCCTCGATCTCCTGGTCCAGTCGGTTGATCGCCTCGTCCCCGGAGATCACCTCCTGGGCGGCGGTGAGGTCACTGTCCAACAACGCGGTGGTGGCACGCGCGACGGCGTGCCTGGCGAGCCTGGTCATCTCGACGAGGCGTTCGCTCAGGCTGTCAAGGTCCTCGTGGTACGTATCGCGCATAAGGTCAATGCTCCCAGTGTGAGTTTGAAGGATCGGCCAAGAGTCGGTGAACGATTGAAGAACCTCGGTTGTGTCGCGTGCCCTTGCCGAGTAAAGCCCTGGTCGGCACGTTTACGATCGAATCGTGCAAGGTGAACTTCTCGCCGCCGTAACCGGCATCATCGGACTCGTGCTGGGCGTCGTCATGGGCGTCATCGTCGCCGGTCGCTTTTTCCGGTCGCGCGCGGAACAACTGGAACCGCGTCCGCGCCAGGAGGGCAACGGCCTCCCCCCGGGGATCGCGGAGGTACTCTCCGCCCTCCCCTCTTCCGCCGTGGTCCTGGACTCCGCGGACAGAGTCCTGCGTGCTTCCTCCGCCGCCCGGGCCTTCGGGATCGTCCGTGGCGAGGAACTGGTCATAGGCGAACTCCTCTCGCTGGCCCGCAAGGTTCGTCGGGACGGGGTCATCCGTGAGACCTCGATCGAGGTCGCCGTCCGCAAGTTCGGCCCCGACGCCACGTCCTTCGCCGTGCGGGTGGCACCGCTGGGCGGCACCGGTCTGGTGCTCGTCCTGGCCGAGGACCAGACCGAACACCGTCGTTTGGAGGCGGTCCGTCGTGACTTCGTGGCCAACATCTCGCATGAGTTGAAGACCCCGGTGGGTGCCCTGTCCCTATTGGCGGAGACCGTACAGGACGCGAGTGACGACCCGGAGGCCGTCCGTCGGTTCACCGAGCGCATGCAGATCGAGGCCTCCCGTCTGACCGCCGTCATCCAGGACCTCATCACCCTTTCCCGTATCCAGGGCGCCGAACCGATCGCCGAACCGGTTCCGGTGAACGTGGAGTCCATCGTGGAGGAGTCGATCGACGCGGCGCGCATGCCCGCCGACGCCAAGGGGATCGAGCTGGTCGGCAGCGGTGCCGAGGGGCTGACCGTGCTGGGTGACGAGGCCATGCTCGGCACCGCCCTGCGTAACCTGATAACGAACGCCGTCGCCTACAGCCCGAAGAACACCCGGGTGGCGGTCTCAGTGGGGGTCGCCCGGTCGAGCGTGGACATCAGCGTCGCCGACCAGGGGATCGGGATCCCACAACAGGATCTGGAGAGAATCTTCGAGCGGTTCTACCGTGTGGACGCCGCTCGAAGCCGGGCCACCGGTGGTACCGGTCTCGGCCTGGCGATCGTCAAGCACATCATGACCCACCACCGTGGAGAAGTGACCGTGTGGAGCAAGGAGGGGTCGGGGTCGACGTTCACTCTGCGTCTGCCCAGACCGGAGAGCCGGGAGTTCGACACGTCCCGGAACGACAATCACCAGGAGACGGCACAGTGACGCGTGTACTCGTAGTAGAGGACGAGGAGTCCTACAGCGACGCCCTGTCGTACATGCTGCGTAAGGAGGGTTTCGAGGTCGCGGTGGCCCCCACCGGCACCGTGGCGTTGGAGACCTTCGACCGGACCGGGGCCGACCTGGTACTGCTCGACCTCATGCTGCCGGGACTGTCCGGCACCGAGGTCTGCCGCACCCTTCGCCAGAAGTCCAACGTCCCCGTCATCATGCTCACCGCCAAGGACTCCGAGATCGACAAGGTCGTCGGTCTGGAGCTGGGCGCCGACGACTACGTGACCAAGCCGTTCTCCTCCCGCGAGCTCGTGGCGCGGATCCGCGCGGTGCTGCGCCGCCGGGGCGAGGTCAAGGCACCGACCAGCGTCATCCTGGAGGCCGGCCCCGTCCGTATGGACGTGGAGCGGCACGTGGTGACGGTTCTCGGCGACAACGTGCAGCTGCCCCTGAAGGAATTCGAGCTGCTGGAGGTGCTCCTGCTCAACGCCGGGCGCGTGCTCACGCGGATGCAGCTCATCGACCGGGTGTGGGGCGCCGACTACGTCGGTGACACCAAGACCTTGGACGTGCACGTGAAGCGGCTGCGGGCCAAGATCGAGGAGGACCCGAGCAGCCCCCGGTACATCGTCACCGTGCGCGGGCTCGGCTACAAGTTCGAGCCGGTGACCGTCGAGGTGGAGTAGCTCCGGGCACGGGTGGTCCCCCTTCGGATTCCCCGCGCCGGTACTCCACCGAGCTTCGACCTCCCGTGTCCCGGGCGGCTGCTTCGTCACCGCCCGGGACTTTCGGTGTGCCTTCGCACTGCGCGGGCGAGGACCTCGCAGGCGTGCCGCAGGTCCGGCCTCGTGGCGGCTCCGTAGCCGATGACGAGTCCGTGGACACGAGGTTCCGCGTGGCTGGTCCGGCTGGTGTCCTCGACCAGGATCCCTTCGGCCGCGGCGGCCTCGATCACCGGTGCCACCGCCTTCTCCGGTAGGGGGAGCAGGACGTGCAGTCCGGCGGTGTCCCCGGTCAGGTGGGCCCCCAGATGTTCCACGAGCAGTGCGCGGCGGCGGGCGTACTCGCGGCGCATCCGACGCAGGTGTCGGTCGAGGTCGCCGCGTTCCAGTAGCAACTCGGTCACCGCCTGGACGGGTCCGCTGGTGCGGTCGGACAGGTCGGCTCGCACAGCGGCCAGGCGGTCGGCGAGGTCGGGGTCGGCGACGATCCAGCCGATGCCCAGGTCGGGGTCGAGGGTCTTAGAGAGCGTGCCGAGCAGGACCACCCGTGCCGGGTCCAGTCCGTACAGGGCGGGCAGGGGCGCCACGTCGTAGCGGAACTCGGCGTCGTAGTCGTCCTCCACCACCAGGGCGCCGGTACGCGCCGCCCAGGTCAGGAGCCGTTCGCGGCGGGGTACGGGGAGTCGTCCGCCGAGCGGGTACTGGTGGGCGGGGGTGGTGTAGACGAGGCCGAGGTCGTCGGGCAGGTCGTCGGTGCGGAGTCCGTCGCGGTCGACGGGGCAGGGCACGATGTGGGCGCCGCGGGCGGCCAGGATGGACCGGGCCCTCCCGTAGCCGGGGTCCTCCACGCCGGCGCGGGTGCCGGGTCCGAGCAGGGCCGCGACCAGGTCGAGCCCGTTGCCGGTCCCGCGAGTGACGATGAGGTTCTCCGAGCCGACACGGATGCCGCGGGCGCGGCGCAGGTGTTCGGCGAGGAGCGCGCGGAGCCGGGGCCGTCCACGCGGGTCGGGGACGCTGTCGGGTGCGTGCCCGGCGGCGTGCCGCCACGCGCGGCGCAGGGCGGCCCGGTCGTGGTCGTGCACCCAAGGCGTTCCGGGTCGCAGGTCGACACGGCCCTCCCCGCGTACCTGTTCTCGAGCGGGGCGGCCCTCGGGCGACGGCAGGCCGCCGCGGGGGGCCGGCGTCGTGCGCGGAGCGAGGGGTTCGTGCTCGGCGACGAACGTGCCCGAGCCGTGCCTGCCCTCCAACCATCCCTCGGCGTAGAGCTGTTGGTAGGCGTCGGTGACGACGGTGCGGCTCACCCCGAGTTGAGCGGCCAGGGAGCGACTGGAGGGGAGCCGTTCGGAGGGACGGAGCACCCCGGTGGTCATGGCCGTACGCAGTTCCGACGCCAGCTGAGTGGTGAGCGGGGTGGAGTGGGAACGGTCCAGGTGGATCGGGGGGTCGGCGAGGCGACGAGGCAAAGTGGTCCTTCGTTATAGGCGGAAAGTGGCCATGGTCGGGGTATCCACTTTCTTTCTACGGTGAACGCATGCTCTCCACCGAATCCGAATCCGAATCCGCTCCCGAATCCGAACGCACGCTCTCCCCCACCGAACGCACCCGGATCAAGCGGGGGAAACACAAGGCCCGTAGCGACCGTTCCGAGCTCTACGACCTCCTCGACGAGGGGCTGGTCTGCCACGTGGGCGTGGTGGTGGACGGCGCTCCCCGTGTACTGCCGACCGGCTACGCACGGATCGGCGACACCCTTTACCTTCACGGATCCACCGGCGCCCGCTTCCTCCGCGAAATCGGTGAGGTGTGCGTGACGGTCACCTTGTTGGACGGGATCGTGATGGCGCGGTCGGCCTTCCACCACTCGATGAACCACCGGTCGGCGATGGTCTTCGGGACGCCTCGGGTGGTCACCGACCCGAACGAACACGAGGCGGCGCTACGGGCCACCACCGAGCAGGCGGCACCGGGCCGGTGGGACGTGGTGCGTCGGCCGAGTGTCAAGGAGTCGGCGGCGACCCGGGTGCTGGCGTTGTCGCTGGAGGAGGCGTCGGTGAAGGTGCGTACGGGGCCGCCGTCCGACGATCCGGAGGACCATGACACCCCGGTCTGGGCGGGTGTGCTGCCGATGCGCACGGTGTTCGACCCGCCGGTCACCACCCCGGACCTGCGCCACGACCTGCCCGCCCCGGCTCACGTCATCGCCCGGGTCACACCTCCAGGACGACGGTGAACGGCCCCTCGTTGGTCAGGTCCACGGACATCCGCGCACCGAACACCCCGGTGGCGACCTCGGCTCCCTGTTCGCGCAGTTCCTTGACGACGGCGTCCACGAGGGGTTCGGCGACCGGCCCCGGGGCCGCCGCCTGCCACGTGGGCCGGCGGCCCTTGCGGGCGTCTCCGTAGAGGGTGAACTGGCTGACCACCAGCAACGGGGCCTGGATGTCCGAGCAGGACTGCTCGTCCGCCAGGATCCGCAGGGTCCAGAGCTTGCGGGCGATCTTGGCGGCCTCGGCCTCGGTGTCGGTGTGGGTGACGCCCACGAGCGCCATGAGCCCGGGCCGCGTGATCTCCCCGACGACCTCGTCGTCCACCGTCACCGAAGCGTGCGACACCCGCTGCACGACCGCGCGCATGGGCTCCCCCTCTTGTTCTCGTCGACTCTCGTGGCCCCTGGCCGGGACGTTCCTACCTCGATCGTTGCAGCTGGTTGAGCAGCCCGGTGCGACGGGTGTTGGTGATGACACCGGTGAGGGTGAACACGAACGTGGTGATGGAGTCCGTGAAGTCCTCGATCCGCCACTCCCGCGGGCCCGTGTACCAGTGCAGGCCGTCGCCGTCGAGTTCCTCCGGTTCGAGGTCGGCGATGGCGGCGCCGGCCAGGATGTTGGCCCAACGTTCCACGTCGTCGAAGATCACCGCGTAGGGCAGGTAGCGCGAGTACAGCTCCACTCGTTGCCCTGACGGCACGGTCTGGGCGCGCGAGCTCAGCAGGTAGTCGCGAAAACCCATGGTGTGCGCGTACACGGAGCTGCCCAGTCTGGTCTTCGCGGGCATGTACTGGGCGCCGGCGGTGATGGCCGCGCCGGCGATGACGACGGCCAGCCCGGTGAAGGCGGCGTGGGTGAACACCGCGAGAAGGATCGTCGACAGGACGCCGACCGCGGTGGTGAGCATCCCGACCGTCGTCCAGACGCCGCGGACCCGGCTGGGTGAGCGGGAGAACCACTTCAGTCGCACCATGTCCTGGTACAGCTCGTCCCGGACCCGGTCGATCCTGGTGGGGAAGTCCGGGGAGTGCCGAGGCGAGGCGAGTTGGGACATGCGCACGGTGCGCTTCTCCCCGAAGAGGGCGTCCAGTAGCAGCCACTCGGAGGCCAGCAGGTTCTCCCCGGTGGGGCCGTCCAGGCGGACCAGCCGCCAGTCCACCGAGGTGAAGTGCTCGTGCGGAAGTTCCTCGACCCGGATGTATCCGCGCACGGCCAGGTCCAGGACACCGGCGGTGAGGTCGGCGATGTCCACGCGTTCGTCCACCAGCGTGCCGATCTGGCCGGGGTGGACACCGTCGGGGGCGTGGAAGCGCAGACGACCGTGCTCGCCGGGCTCGATCGGGGCGTGGTCGCCCTGGGAGGCCTCTTGGCGCAACGCGCGCTCGTCACGGCCTCGGATGCGGATCAGGGCGATCAGGCCGCCCACCAGGACCAGCAACAACAGACCGAAGACGCTTCCGGTCGCCGGGGTGACCGCGAAGGCCGATGCCAGGGACCAGCGTCGGGTGAGGATGGGTTCGCCCTCCGCGGTGCCGGGCGGGTAGTTCACGACGATGTCGAGCCGGTCGTCCGGGCCCATGTCGGCCTGGAGGAAGTGCGCGACGACCGCTTCGCCGCCCATGTCGGAGGCGGTGCAGTACATGGAGCTGCGGGGTTCGCCCGCCAGGCAGGACAGGGCCTCCGGCGGCAGGGGGGCGTTGACGGTGACGTCGGTGGTGCGAACCGGGTGGCTGTAGGCGCCCACCGCCCTCCACTCCAACTGGACGCCCTGGGCGACCTCGCTGATGGTGCCGCCCACCCGATAGGACAGGCGCACGCCTCGTGTGTCCGCGGTGGGGATCCGCACCAGCAGGGCGCCACCGGTCTCCTCGGTCTCGATGTCGAGGGTGGCGCCGTCGGCGTCGACCGCGGTGACGTCGTCGACCTCGAACCGACGGTCGTGATCGGTGTCGTAGATCATCGTGGAGGTCAGCGCGCGGGTGAAGGTCTCGGGGGGTTCCCCCTCGAAACGAATGTCCTCCTCGCCGCCGAGTACGCCGTGTCGGTCCAGTTCGAGGGTGATCTGGTTGGTGATGGAACCCTCGTTGGCGGCATGGGGCAAGGTTTTCGCCGAAGCGTGCCCCGGTACTGTGGTGATCGGTGCGGCCGCCGCCGCGTGCGCCTCCTCTCTCGGCCACGCCACGGTGACCGCTGTGACCAGCGAGGAGAACACGAGCAGGGCCGTCGCCCAAGCGACGGCCCCGCGCAGGGAGCCGACCCACCACATGACGCGAGAGCCTATCCGGTCTTCCCTCGGACCGTGCCCACGGGGCACCCTCCGCGACGTCGTGGTCCGGTGTTTCCGAACGGCCCTGAGACGGATGGACGTGGGCGTGTGGTGAGGCGACCGCGACCGGACCCGGACCTCGATCCCTGGGCGGAGCGTCGTGGGTTCCTACAGCGGATGGGGCTGGGTGTGTCCCTGTCCCTCGGTACGGGACTGGCCGCGGTCGGATTCACCGGGTTCCTCGCGATCTCCGCGATGCTTCCCGGCGCCGAACCGGCTTGGGGTGACCCGGTCGGTACCGATCCCACGGAGTTGATGTCCGCGGACTCGGAGGGATGGCCGGCCGACCACTCGGACGCGCCGATCGACGACCCACTCGGGCAGAACCCGCTGTACGCGGCGGGTGAGCTGGGCGAGGTGACGTGCTCCCCTCCGTCGTTGGACCAGCGGGACCCTCGTTCGGTCGAGGTGTTCGTGCACGCGATCGCCGACTGTCTGGACACGGCCTGGGCGGACTACTTCGACGAGGCCGGGCTGCCGTTCGACTCACCCAACCGGATCTACTGGTACGACGAGGGACACAGTCCCTGCGGCCCCTTCCCGAGCGAGGGCACCGCGGCGTTCTACTGCCAGGCCAACCAGGGCCTGTACCTGGGGGTCAAGGACATCGTGGCGGCTTCGGGCGGCAGTGAGGAACCCGAGGCGTACACGTTCCTGCTCAGCCACGAGTACGGCCACCACGTGCAGGGGCAGTCGCGGATGCTCGCCGAGTTCCACGCCCTGCGGGCCAACTCCGACGACGAGACCGCCGACGAGCTGACCCGGCGCAACGAGCTCCAGGCCAACTGTCTGGGCGGGGTGTTCGTCGGCTCCGCCGAGGGGTCGCTGGGTTACCAGGAGAGTGAGCGGGAGAACATCCTCGACGACGTCGTCCGCCGTTCCGACCACGAGGGCACCGGTACGCACGGTTCCGCGGAGAACGGCAGACTGTGGACCGCGCACGGGTGGGATCGCATGGATCCGGCCGCCTGCAACACGTGGGAGGCCCGCGAGGAGTTGGTGCGGTGAGCGCGGCCTGGGACCACGGCGGACCGGACGAGTCCTCCCGGCTGGCGCGTGCGCGCCGTATGCACCGGAACAACCGTCGGGTGTTCAGCGTGGTCTGTGGCCTTCTGGTGGCCGTACTGGCGTTGTCGCTGCTGTCGTGGTCCACCGTTCAAAAGGACACGGGGACCGGGGTCGACACCGTGCTGGAGCGCGCCGAGAGCGGTGAGGACAAGCCCGGGCAGGGTGGTTCGCTCTCGGACTCCCCCACCGGGCAATTGGGGTTGCCGGGCCGATCGGTGCCGGACCGGCCCAGCGGGGAGGTGGCGTTGCTCGCCAATCCGCTGTACGAGACGGGGAGGCTGAGCCCCCTGCCGTGCCCGGTACCGGACGTGGACGTGGACGAACCGGCCTCGATGGAGGTGTTCCTGAACCAGGTCGCCGACTGTCTGGACGATGTCTGGCAGACCCAGTTCGAACGGGCCGGGATCGCCTTCAGCCCACCGGACCGGGTGTTCTGGACCGAGCCCGGGGTGAGCCCGTGCCGCGCCTATCCCTCGGCGGCCGGCGCCTTCTACTGCCGTGCCGGAGGTGCCATCTACATCGGTACCGAGGACGTGGTCGAGAAGTGGAACGGGGCCGAGGAGAGCGTGGTGTACGCGTCGCTGTTGGCCCACGAGTACGCCCACCACGTGCAGGGCGAGTCCGGGCTGCTGGAGTACTACCACGAACAGCGCCAGTTGGAGGAGGACGACGCCGGCCGCAACACCTGGACGCGCCGTAGCGAGCTTCAGGCCAACTGTCTGGCGGGGGCGTTCCTGGGTTCGGTGCGGGTGAGTTACCCGTTGGCCGACGACGACCTCGACGTGCTGCTGGACGACGCTTCCGCGACCGCGGACCGGGAGGGCGAGCCGGACGAGAAGCGTACGCACGGCTCCCCGGAGAACAGTGTCGGGTGGACCCGCTCCGGGTGGGAGGAGCAGTCACCGGGGGCGTGCAACACCTGGGACGTGGAGGACGAGTCGCGGGTGCAGTGAACCGTCCCGCGGGCCGCCACGAATCCCGGCGGGCCGGTTCCGGCCCCGCGAGTTGTCCACAGGCCGGCGGAACACGCTGTTTCACGGCGACTCTGCGTGGCAGGATGCTGACATGCCGGACACAGCCGAACCCCTCCACGAGAACCCCACCCGCGCATCCGCCCCTCGCACCCCCGCCCGCTCCGATGGTGCTCCCTCGGGCGCCCGAGACCGCGTGGAGTTGCGTGTCCATGGGGTGAGTGGCGGGCACGCGGAGGAGCTCTTGGACGTGGAGCCCGCCATGCGTGTGGGCGGCGACCGGCTGGCCGGGTTCTTCCGGTGGCGACGAAAGCCGGACACCGAGACCCTGCCCGGGGTGCGTCGGGAGATCTTCGCCTGGGGCAACCTCACCTCGGGCGCCTCCTCGCGCGCCTTCTGGCTCCTGTTGACGCCGTTCATGATGCTCAACGTGGCCTACTGGATGCGGCCGGGGCGGATGGACGACGGTCAGACCGGAACCCGCCGAGTGGCCAACATCGCCTACGGGGCCGGGGTACGACTGCTGGCGCTCTCGCTGACCATGCTCATCGTCCTGGCCGCCGCCGGGGTGGGGATGGACCTGGTCGCCTGGCAGTGCGTCGGCCAGGGCGAGGAGTGCGTGCGCGCGCGGCCGTGGTTGGCCTTCCTCGCCTCCGCGTCCTCCCCGCTGTCCGCGCCGGGCAGGTCTTTGCTGGTGGGCGCGGTACTGCCGACGGTGGTCGTGGTGGTGTTGTGGCGGTTGTCCCGACGTACCGCGGCCGACTACGAGGTGGTGACCGGACCGGTTCCGCCCCGGTACTCCGAGGACGCCCCGCTCAGCCACCCCGACTTCTGGCGCAACAGCGAGATCATGGCGCGGCTGCGGTCGGCGCACATCGCGATCGCGGTGGGCACCGTGGCGGCGCTGCTGCTCCTGCCGCCGCTACTGCACGACCTGGGCGGGCGCGGAGCACCGATTCCGGACGTGCCGGGTCTGTGGACGGTCGGTGCGGGTCTGGCCGGCCTGTTGGCGCTCGTGGCGCTGCTGAGCACGTTGAGCGTGTTGGTCCCGGGCAAGGACGCTCGGTGGAACGCGCGCGCCGATCGACTGTGTCGCGTGCTGCGCGACACCACCCTGGGGCTGACCGCGGCCGTCGCGGTGTACACCGTCTGGCCACGGCCGGGTTGGGTGACCGAGGGGCGGCTCCCGGGCAGCGGGACCATGCTCAACACCCTCTTCGCCGTGCAGGGCACCTTGGTGGTGATCCTGCTGGTGGCGGCGCTGGTGCTGTTCTCCGTGGACCGACCACATCGGCACACCGCGATGCGGGGGTTGGCCGGTCCGTCCACCGCGGCGCTGGGCACCCTGCTCGGCGGCGCCTTCTCCGCGGCCCTGGTCTACCAGGGGTCACGGTGGTTGAGCGGCTGCGGCTCGATGGACGCCCCCGAGGCCGATTGTCTGGCGCTGTCCCCGCCCACCGCCTACTCCTGGCTGCAGTTGGCCTTCGCCTTCCAGGCGATCATCGTGCTGATCGTGGTGGTGGTCCTGGCCCTGTGGCTGCGCGGGGCGGTACGAGCCCAGTTGCCGAAGGTCACCGCGCTGTACTCGCGCAGTGTCCGGGACCGGCGGACGTGGGACATCGCGCGTGCCCGCGCCGTGGGCCGGATGACCGAAGCGCTACCGAAGATCCTGGGCGCCCTGCTGCTGCCGGTCGTGCCGTTGGTGGGGCTGGCCCTGTACTCGATCGCCACCGGAAACCTGGAGGCCGGACCGTTGGACGCCCCCATGGCGGTCACCGGCGGATTGCAGGGCGTGGCCCAAGACGCCCTGGACGCGCTGGTGGCCGTGGGTTCACTGCTGGGCGGGGCCGCCCTCGTGGCGTTGGTGTGGATCGGCCGCAGCGCCTACCGGGACCGGCCGACCCGTCAGGCCGTGGGAGCGGTGTGGGACGTGGGCACCTTTTGGCCACGGGCGGCCCACCCGCTGGCGCCCCCGTCCTACGCCGAACGCGCCGTCCCCCAGCTCGTGGCGAGGGTGCGCAGGATGGCCGACGAGGACACCGGGGTGGTGTTGTCCGGGCACTCGCAGGGTTCGGTGTTGGCGGCGGCCACGGTGTGGCAGTTGCCGCAGGAGTGCGCCGACCGGGTCTCGCTGATCACCCACGGGTCCCCGTTGGACCGCTTGTACTCCCGCTACTTCCCCGCCTACTTCGGGCCGGTGGCCTTCACCGACCTGAAGGGGAGGGTGTCGTCCTGGCGCAACCTGTGGCGGGTCACCGACGCCATCGCGGGACCTGTACGTCGCTCCGGCCCCGCCGGGGAGGAGCTGGTCGTGCCGACGGTCGAACCACTGCCGGACCCACGCTCCTACGACGCCCTCCCCGGGGAGGCCCGCCGTCCGGAGATCCTCGGCCACTCCGACTACACCGGTGATCCCGCCTACGCGGAGGCCATGTGGCAGGTCATGCCCGCGGAACGACCATCGCAGAGCGGGGGTTCGGACCCCTACCAGGGCCCGTAGGGACCGTTGTTCTGGTTTCCGCCCATGCCCTTGACCGCGGGACGCACGTCCAGCAGGAAGATGAGCGTGGCCACCAGACCCAGGATGACGAACATGCCCGTGCCGCTCAGGACCGCGAGAAGGGACAGTCCCGACGCCACACCGGTCAGGATGACCCAGAGCTTCTTGGTCTGTTTGTCCATGATCTCGAAGGCCTGCGCCGGTGTCCGCAGCGCCTCGATCAACGCGTAGAGGCTGGCCACGAAGGTCACCAGGTAGACGAGCTGCCAGATCCAGTAAAACAAGACTCACTCCAGAGCTACGCGTGATCGAACGGGGGTCCGCCCGCTCTCCACGGTAAACGGATCGGCGTCGATAATCGTGCCCGGAGGGTCAGACCGGAATGTTCCAGAGGCAGGTGACCGTCGCCAGGAGGAAGGCGGAGGAGCCCATGATGACCGCGCCCGCGTGGTACGGGAGTTCGTCGTCGGGACGCAGGAGGCGGTTGACCCGGCGCATCACCGAGGGTTCGGCGGGACGTACGGCCGCCATCGCGCCGGCCGGGACGGGCGCGGCCCCGGCGGCACCGAAACGCAGCAGCGCCATGGCCAGTTCCCGCGAGGAGCTCTTGCGCACGGCCTGGTCGTCGGCGCACATCTCGATGAGCAGCGCGACGCTCTCGTAGTAGGTGCGTACGAGGTGGACACGGGGGAAGGCCCGCTTGAGGGAGGAGAAGGGCAGCAGCACGAGGTCGTGACGCTGACGCAGGTGGGCGTGCTCGTGGGCGAGGACCGCGGCGAGCTCGCGGTTGTCGAGTACTTCCAGGGCGCCCGCGCTGATGACCACCTGGGATCGCAGGACGCCCGGCAGACAGTACGCGGCGGCGGCGGGGTGGTCGACCACTCGGGCGCCGGGAACGTCGGGGTGATCGCTGGCGACGAGTTCGAGGAGGTCGTGGTGGCGTCTACGAACGCGCAGAACCTGGACGAAGGAGGCCACCAGTCCGCAGAACAGGACCAGGGTGAGGATCACGGCCAGTGTGACGGCGGCCAGGTGGCTGATGCCTTCCAGCCCCTGGGAGAACTCGGCGAGCAGGAACTCTCCGCTGACCAGGTCGGCGAGCATGGCCATGCTGCCGCCGGCGGCACCGAGTCGGTACGAGGAAAGCCCGTAGGCCAACAGCGCGCCGATGGTGGACACACCCCATGCCAGGCCGAGGGCCTGCCAGGCGATGACCGCCGTGTAGGGGCCGCGGGAGGGCCACTTCGCCCGGTGGAGAGCTTCCATGGCGATGAGGCAGCTGACCGCGACGAGAGTGAGGAGTGCGGCACTGACCATTCGGACTAGTTCCTTGGCTGCTCGGTTTCCGCGAGTGCGCGCCTGAGCGCTTCAGCCTCCTGACCGTCCATGGATTGGACGAAGGCGGCCAGGGCCGCGTCACGGTCGACCGTCTGACCGAGTGCGTCGAACATCAACTCGGACACGTAGTTCTCACGGCTGGCAGCCGGACGGTACCGCCACGCACGGCCCTCACGTGCCCGGGTGACGACCTTCTTCTTGGCGAGTCTGTCGAGCACGGTCATGACGGTCGTGTGCGCCAGGTCCCGCTCTGCGAGCGCTTTGCCGACCTCACGAACCGTCATTGGTTCGTTGCGTGCCCACAGTACATCCATCACCGCGCGTTCAAGTTCGCCAAGCCGATTCATAGTCATGAGTCTACGACGGGTGGTAGTACTGCCTGTGGCACCCCCACGTTAATTCAAGATGGCTTGTGAGCAAGGGTATTGAGTCCTCGATGACAGGGTCCGAAGGGTGCTTGCGGCCGGTGCTCCGCGCGGGCACCGAGATCCCCACGGGGCCCGGCTATCGCGGCTTCCCCGGGCGTCGTACGCTCCCGTGTATGGGACACCGGCATCCGAGCAAGCTCAAGAACCCAGAGGTGGGTCACGCGCGTGCCCGTTGGCTCCTGCGCGCGGAACTCGCCGGGTGTGACGCCTGCCGCGCCGAGGGCGACAAGAACGCGTTGACCGACCTGGTGTCGGACGGCGTCTTCGATTCCCTGATCACCGGATTCGTACTCGCCCGTGTCCAGCAATGGCACTCACCCAGCAGACCGTCCCAGTACCCCGCGACGGTGTACCGCATCGCCCCCATCGATGAACGGGACTTCTGGTGGGCCCCCACCCAGCACTGCATGCGCGTGTGCACGGTGACGGGGCCCGAAGGTGTCGACACCGTTCCCGCGCTCCGGGAACTGCGTTTGATGTCGGGTTCTGACCGGTCACTGGTCTTGGACGACATCATCGACGGGCTGGCCGAAACGGAAGGATGACCCTTGAGGCCCGTTCACCAGGGGGCACCGCACATGTCCCCCAAACACGACAAGCCCATCGTGGGCCTGTGCGAAAGATGCGGTGAGTACCTCAACCCCGGGGTGCGCACCTGCCCCAATTGCGGCCACTACAACTCCTAGTCGCGCGCCGACCCCGGTCTCGCCTCACAGTCGGCCGGGGTCGGCGATCGGAGGCGGATACCCCTCGACACCTTCGCCGGATCCCTCCGACCACGGGCTGTGGGCGCGGGCACCGGACAGGTCGGCGAGTTCGGGCACGTACCTACGCACGTAGACACCCTCGGGGTCGAACCTCTTGGCCTGCCGGGAGGGGTTGAAGGCCCGACCGGGTCGGGTGTCGTTGCCGGTTCCGGCCACCCACTGCCAGTTGCCGTAGTCGTCGGCCACGTCACCATCGGTCAGGTGGGCGTCGAAGTGCGCGGCCCCCTCCCGCCAGTGAACGCGCAGGGTCCTGGTGAGGAAGGACGCGGTGATCATTCGGGTGCGATTGTGCATGAAACCCTCGCGAAGCAGTTGGCGCATCCCGGCGTCCACGATCGGCACCCCGGTAAGCCCCTCCTTCCAGGCGGCGAGGGCGTCGGGGTCCTCTCGCCACTCGCGACCACGAGGCCGGTAGTCCCGAATCGTGATGTCGGGGAAGGCCGCGGTGACCTGGTGGTGGAAGTCGCGCCAGGCGAGTTGGCGAACGTACTCGGAACCCCCTGGAAGATCGCGTGCGGCGCGGGCGACCTCCAGCGGGGACAGGCAACCGAAGCGCAGGTCGGCGGACAGATGAGAGGTCGCCGCACCGGCAAGGTCGTCGTTCCGGTCACCGTAGTCGGCGAGACCCGAGTCGAGCCAGGCACGGAGTCGTTCACGCGCCCGGGTCCATCCGCCCGCCTGCCGTTCAGGGGAGAGGGCTCCCACACCTTCGCGTGAAAGGTCGTCGGGCGCGAGCAGGCGTCCGGGGTCGAGTCCTTCGAGCGGGGGGACCCGTTCGGGGGCGGGCAGGGTCTCCCGCCATCGGGTGCCCTCCCAGACCCTCCAGTAGGGGGTGAACACCTTGTAGTGGTCACCCGCGGTCGGGGTGATGTCTCCCGGTGGCACCACTGTGAGCCCGGCGTGGGTACGCGCGACCAACCCGGACTCGCGGAGCCGGGTGAGCCGCCGGTCCGCCACGCGGCTCACGCCCGCGCTCAGATGGACGGTCCCGGCGCCGGTCTCCCGGGCGAGGGCGAGTGTCTCCGTGACCGTGTCGCCTCGGCGGACCACGAGGTCCGCGCCCACGGCGCGCAGTCCCGAACGCAGGTCGGCGAGGGCCTCGGCGAGGTGGGCGAGCCGGTTGCGGGCCGCGCGTCGCAGTAGGGCGTGGTCGAGAACGAAGAGCGGGACCACCGCTCCGCCGGTTCCCAGGGCCGTGGTCAGCGCGGGGTGGTCGTTCAGGCGAAGATCCTGGGTGAAGAGCACGAGCACGGGAGCGACCAAGAGACCTCCTTCACTTAAGGTGTTCGACACACTACTCAAAGAGATCGTCGGTGGTTACGGCAGGCTCCACCGGGTAGGGCCCCGGAATGGATACGTTCGTTCGCCCCGTCGTCGGAGTGTCCAGCTGCCTGCTCGGCGCCTCTGTGCGTTATAACGGCGGCCACTCGCGAAACCGTTTCCTCACCGACGAACTGAGCCGGCACGTGGATTGGCTCCCGGTCTGCCCGGAAGCGGAGATCGGGTTGGGGGTCCCTCGCCCGACCCTGCGCCTACAGGACTCAGAGGGATCGGCGCGAGTGATCTCCAGTGCGACCGGAACCGACCATTCCGACGATCTCTCGAACGTCGCGAATCGACACCTCGATCGACTGGCCCGACTCGACGGCTACGTCCTCAAGAACAAGTCGCCGAGTTGTGGCCTGTTCTCCCTACCGGTCTTCGACGGTGCCGGGAACCGGCTGCGCGGCACCGGCCGCGGCGCCTTCGCCGAGCGGCTCACCACGCTGCTGCCGGCACTGCCGGTGGAGGAGCAGGGGCGCCTGTCCGACGCCGTCCTTCGTGAGCACTTCGTGGAACGGGTGTTCGCGCACGCGCGGCTGCGCGCCCTCATCGAGGGCGAGTGGGCCGTACGCGACCTGGTGGCGTTCCATACGCGGCACAAACTCCAGTTGATGGCGCACTCCCCGGACGGGTACCGCGAGACCGGGCGGGTCGTGGCGAAGGCCGGCGCGCACGACCGCGAGCAGACGGCGGCGACCTACGCCGAGGCGTTCCATCGGGCGTTGGCCGTCAGGACGAGTCGTGGCAAGCACGCCAACGCCCTCCAGCACGTCTTCGGGATGATCAGTCCGTTGCTGGACGACACGCGCAGGCACGATCTGTTGGCCGGGATCGAGGACTATCGGCGGGGCAACGCTCCACTGAGCCTGCCCGTGGCCCTGCTGCGACACCACTGCACGGCGGAGGACGTCACGTGGGCGAGCGAACAGACCTACCTTCGCCCGTACCCGGAGTCGCTTCGGCTGCGGCACCCCGTGTCCGTCTGAGGCGTCGACGAAAGCCGATCGGCGTCCGGGGCCGCGGACCTCCACGGCGACACCCGAAGACCCGCGCACACGGAGAGCTTCAAGAAGACTACAATGGGTGACATTCCCTGACCGCTTCGCGTGCGGTCACCGGTTGCCCCCGACCCTTGAGGTTGCGACGTGTTCGTCTCCTTCTCCCGACGCGCCACCGTGCTCCTCGCCTCCTGTGCCGTGGCCGTGGTCGCCGCGTCCCTGGCCACCGCCCCGCCGGAACGGCTGGTCGAGCGGATCGGACACCACCTGTCCGAGACCGAACCCGAACTCGCCACCGGTCAGATGCGTGTCCCGCCCGACGCCGACTCCACCCCGGCGGCGCTGCCCCGTCCGGGCGACGTCGCGGTCTGCGACGAGCCCGGGCGCGACGAGGTGGTCACCCTCCCCGACACAGCCGCCACCGGTGACGAAGGCCGTTCCGTGTGGATCCGCAGACCCCCCGGACCGGACAGCGCCGACCTTCCCGTGCTCTACCTTCTCCACGGATCCTCATCCGGTCACCGGACCCTGATGGACGCGGGCGTTGGCGAACTGATGGACCGCCAGATGTGCCGCAGCGGGGTCGAGTTCGTGATCGCCGCCCCGCACGGTCAGGTCGAGGACGGGTCCACCACCGAATGGGCCGACGCCCACGACGGGAGCTTCGCCTTGGAGAGCTTCGTCACCGGCCCGACCGTGACCGCGGTGGAGGGGGAGCATCCTCGTCCACGCTCCTTGAGGGCTATCGGCGGCTTCTCCATGGGCGGTTACGGCGCGGCCGCCCTCGCCCTGCGCAACCCCGCCCTGTACTCACAGGTGGTGAGCTGGGCCGGGTACTTCCGGGTCGACGACCCGCACGGCGTCCTCGGTACGGACACCGATCCGCACTCCCCTGATCGTCTCCTCGAACCCGAGGAGGTGCGCGACCTGCGCTTCATGCTGGTCGAGGGGCGTGAGGACCACACTCCTCTCCAGGAGGGGCGGATCCAGGGAGAGGCCGAACGCTTCTCCGATCTGCTCACCGAGCACGGTATGACGGTCACCACCCTGCGTCCCCGCGGCGGCCACGATCTGCGCACCTGGAAACGCACGTTCCCCGATGTCGCGGACTTCCTCGTCGCCGGCTGGGCCTCTACCCCCTGACCCCCACCCGGGTCAACCCCCGCCCCCTGGGACAGGCCGGTCGGGAACAGTGTGTACCTTCGTCGCTGTTGACGACTACTGCCCGCACACGCGACCTGGAGGGACCACCGGTGTCCGGACTCGTTCCGTTGGGTGATCAGGCGGCGGTCCCCTTGAGGATCGCGACGGTGAGCCTGCACACCTCCCCGCTCGACCAGCCCGGTACCGGTGACGCCGGAGGGCTCAACGTCTACGTGGTCGAGGTGGCACGCCGGATGGCGGAGCGCGGCGTGGAGGTGGACGTGTTCACCAGGGCCACCAGGCCGTCGCTGCCGCCCGTGGTCGAACTCGCTCCCGGGGTGAACGTGCGGCACGTGCACGCTGGCCCCTACGGGCGCCTGGACAAGAACACCCTCGCCGAACACCTGTGTCCGTTCATCTTCGGAATGATGCGGGCCGAGGCACAGGCCGAACCGGGCCACTACGACCTCGTGCACGGCCACTACTGGCTGTCCGGCAAGGCCGGGGTCGTGGCCGCGCGCCGTTGGGGCGTGCCGATGGTGCAGTCGATGCACACCATGGCCCGGGTGAAGAACGCCGCCCTCGCCGAAGGCGACTCCCCCGAACCGGAGGACCGGGTACGCGGCGAGGACCAGTTGGTCCGCCAGGCCGACCGGCTCATCGCCAACACCGCAGACGAGGCCCTCCAGCTCTCGGACTTCTACGGCGCCCGACCCGAACAGCTCCATACGATCCCGCCCGGTGTGGATCTGGACACCTTCTCGCCCGGACCTCGCGCCGAGGCCCTGGAACGGATCGGCCTGCCCCGGGACGCCCACCTGCTGCTCTTCGTCGGCCGGGTGCAACGGCTGAAGGCCCCGGACGTACTCATCCGCGCCGCCGCCGAACTCCTGGAACAGGACCCCTCCCTGCGCGATCGCCTCGTGGTGGGCGTGGTCGGCGGCCTGTCCGGCGGGGGGATGCACGAGCCCCGCATGCTCACCGACCTGGCCCGGTCACTCGGAGTGGCCGACGTGGTGCGATTGGAACCGCCCCAGGACCGTCGACGCCTGGCCGACTTCTACCGGGCCGCGACCGTGACGGTGGTGCCCTCCTACTCGGAGTCCTTCGGGTTGGTGGCCGTGGAGTCACAGGCCTGTGGCACCCCGGTCGTGGCGGCCCGCGTCGGTGGCCTGACCACGGCCGTCTCCGACCGGGTGTCGGGCGTCCTGGTGGACGGGCACGACCCGCGCCACTACGCCACCGAGCTGCACCGGTTGATTCGCGAACCGGCCTGGCATGCCAAGCTGGCGGAGGCCGCACCGGAACACGCGGCCACCCTGAGCTGGTCGCGGACCGTGGACGACCTGTTGGACGCGTACCGGTCGGCCCTGACCCCGCGCGCGCTCCCGCTGGCCGAGGCGGCATGCCGATGACGGGGACGGCCGTGGAGGAGAAGGGAAGGCACGTGGCGGAGACGACGGCGCGCGAGAACGCGATCAAGGCGATCGAACAGGCGGTGCGCGAGGCCGAGCTGGAGGTCGAACGCCCACGTGAGGGTTCGTTCCTGGTCACCATCCCGGGCACGGCCAAGCTCAAGACCCTGGTGTGGTTGGAGGCCGGCCCGCACAGCCTCACCCTGACCTCGTTCTTCTGTCGGCGACCGGACGAGAACCACGCCGGGTTCTACCAGTGGCTGACCCGGCGCGGCTCCGACATGTACGGGATGGCGTTCACCTCGGACGAGGTCGGCGACGTGTACATCCGTGGCCGGCTCCCCCTGGGCGGCGTCACCGTCGACGAGGTCGACCGGCTGTTGGGGTGCGTGCTCACCTACTCGGACGAGAACTTCAACACGGCGCTGGAGCTGGGATTCGCCTCGGCGATCCGCAAGGAGTGGAAGTGGCGCCTCGAACGCGGCCACGACACCCGGAATCTGCGCGCCTTCGCCCACCTGGCCGAACCGGCCGGGACTTCGAGTGACTAGGCTTGCCCCCATGGGAACTCTGGTACTGCTGCGACACGGTGAAAGTGTCTGGAACGCGAAGGGCCTGTTCACCGGCTGGGTGGACGTGGACCTGTCCGCAAAGGGCGAGGACGAGGCCCGCCGTGGCGGCGAGCTGCTCAAGTCCGCCGGGGTGACCCCGGACGTGCTGCACACCTCGCTGCTCAAGCGCGCCATCCGCACCGCCGACCTCGCGCTGGAGACCGCCGACCTGCACTGGCTGCCGGTCGAGCGCTCCTGGCGCCTCAACGAGCGTCACTACGGCGCGCTTCAGGGCAAGGACAAGGCTCAGACCCGTGAGGAGTACGGCGAAGAGCAGTTCATGATCTGGCGTCGTTCCTACGACACTCCCCCACCGCCCATCGCCGACGACGACCCCTACTCGCAGTCCGACGACGTCCGCTACGAACTCCTGCCGCCGGAGCTGCTGCCGCGTACCGAGTGCCTCAAGGACGTACTCGACCGCGCCCTGCCGTACTGGTACGACAACATCGTCCCGGAGCTGGCCGCGGGCAAGACCGTCCTGGTCGCCGCGCACGGCAACTCGCTGCGCGCGCTGGTCAAGCACCTGGACGGGGTCGGCGACGCCGACATCGCGGGGCTGAACATCCCCACCGGCATCCCGCTCGTCTACGAGCTGGACGAGAACTTCAAGCCCACGAACCCGGGCGGCACCTACCTCGACCCGGAGGCCGCCAAGGCCGCCATCGAGGCCGTCGCCAACCAGGGCAAGAAGTAACGCCCCACGACGACATCGGTGCCCGTACCTCCAACGGTGGTACGGGCACCTTCGTTTTTCCGGGGCGGATCAGTAGACCAGCGCCTGGACCCCGTCCTGGAGGGTCTCCTCGACGAAGCTCTGCGCGCCCGCGATGCGCACGCCGTCGATCAGGTCGTCCTGGGTGAGGTCGCGTCGGGCCGCGCACTGGGTGCACACAGTCACCCGGCCGGCCGCCAGCACCGCGGCCAGCAGGTCCCGCAACGGAGCGGCGTGTTCGAGTTCGAAGGTCTCGGCGCGTCCGGGGACCGCGAACCACGCGGACTCCCCGGTCAGCCAGAGGGAGACCTCGACGCCGGCGGTCACCGCCGCGGTCGCGACCGTGAACGCCTGATTGCACCGTTCCGGAGCATCCGCGCCGGCCGTGACCTTGATCACCAAAGAACGAGACATGTCCGTCAGCCTACCGAGAGGCCGATCAGGAGGAGCACGGTTCCCACGATGGCGGAGAACAGGAACCCGACGGACAGGCCCAGGGCCTCGGTCCGACGCGGAGAGACCCGCGTTGCCCGTTCGACCACACCGTGTTCGATGGTGAGCGGGTCCTCGTCCGAGCCGGCCAATACGACGCGGCCATCACGCGTGTGGACGCGTCCGGTGACGCGTACCGAAGCACCCGTACGGATGATCCACTCGCGGTACTCGAACTCGATGGTCTCGCCCCGGAAGACACCGGAGATGCGACCTCGAACCCTGGGCAGGAGGTCGTCCGCGGTGGCGGCCACACCGGGCTGGGGGCGGCCGACCTGGCGTTTGAGGCAGAGTTCGGCCTCCTGCGGTTCGGTGTCCGCCGGGTCGACGAAGATGCGCTGCGCGTCCCCCGGGCGCCCCTCCCCCACCAGACCGAAGAGGTCGTCGGAGCCGTAGTCGGCGATGGAGTCGCAGGCGCGCTCGCCGACCTGCCCGTCGACTTGACCGCGGGCCAACGGCCGGTAGTGCCGCAGGACCTCGTGACCGTGCCAGACGCACTCGACACCCGCCAGCCCGGATTCGATGGCACCGGCGGGGCCCGGCGCGGCCACGCCGGTGAGGGTCACGCGCTTGCCTTCGTGCTCGGCGACCGCGGCGGGAAGGAGCAGCGCGAGACCACGCTGACGCCGCCAGCGACGCAGGGCGACGAAGGCGAGTGGCAGGAGGACCACCGCGACGACGAGCAACGCCGAACCGATCACCAGCAACACAGGCAGCCCCTTTGGAATCGTGTTCGGAAATCGTGTCGGAGGTCGGGGGACCGCGGTGCGGATCCGAGCCCCGAGGACCCACCGCGTCCGTCAACCATCTTTACCAGTTCTCCGAGAAAGCCGGGCCAATTGGGCATGTCCGGTCCGGGACCCGAGGGTGGCGGTGACGGATGCCTTCGCGCGAGCGGTCACCGGCACCTCCGCCGCGCGCTACTCTCGGGGGTTATGGACGCTGCGGTACACCCTGATCTGGCGAAACTGTCCTTCCTGTTCGGACGTTGGGAGGGCGTCGGCGTCGCCGGATATGTGGAAGAGGAGAAGTTCCAGTTCGGCCAGGAGGTCGAGTTCACCCCGCGCGCGGGGCTGCCCTACATGGCCTACAGCGCCAAGGTCTGGCGGATGAACTCGGACGGGACCACCGGCGAGCTGGTCACCGAGGAATCCGGGTACTGGCGTGCGCTCTCCAAGGGGGACACCGCCCAGTACGCGGCGCAGGACGAGAACAACATCGTCCACCTCGAGGTGATGATCGCCCACAACGAGGGCTACCTGGAGTCCTACGAGGGCAACGTGTTCGCCAACCGGGTGGAGATGCGAAGCGCCGGGATCGTGCGCACCATCACCGGTCTGGAGGTACAGGGGTCGCACCGCCTGTACGGGCTGTTCAACGACGGAAGCCAGACCCTGGGTTACGCGTGGGATCTGGCCGCCCGCGACCTGGGGCTTCAGTCGTACATGTCCGCCCAACTCAAGCGCGTGGCCGAGATCGAGCCGAACGACGGCAAGTAGGCCCGTTCGGGGTCTGGACATGGACGAACCCCGGGCCGGCTCCTACGAGAGGGTCGGATCGGACTAGGTCCGACAGCCCGGGGTTCGGGTGTCCGTCTGGGATTCGCCTACGACGTACGTCGAGCGAATGCTCGGCGTCGTCCTAGCGGACGGCCACCTCGCCGGTCCTAGGGTCAATCATGTTCTGGACCACCTCCTTTCCTGCGTGCCGCCAAACTACGTCTCGTGGACGGTGGCGGGCAAGTGATTTTCTGTGATCTGTATCCCCAGGTCGATCGCGCCCCTGTGTCCTCTTGGACGGGGCGGATACCCTCGGCGGTATGACTTCGCCGTTGCTGACCACACCCGGTGCCGTGAGCGCCGAGACCCCCGACACCGACGTCGCCGCGCACTACGGCGACCCCTCGCACGAGGGCCGCGCGATCGAACGTTCCAGCGCCTGGGTCGACCGGAGCAACCGGGGTGTGGTGCGGGTGAGCGGACCCGACCGTCTTGGCTGGCTCAACGACCTCACCAGCCAGCTGACCCGGGACCTGGCCCCGGGTGTCGGCACCGAGGCGCTGATCATGGACGCGCGTGGCCGGCTGAAGCACCACCTGTCGATGGTGGACGACGGTGAGTCCACCTGGATGCACACCGAGCCGGGTGACGCCGCCGAGACGGCCCGGTTCCTGGACTCGATGGTGTTCATGCTGCGGGTGGAGGTCGAGGACCTCTCGGACTCGCTCTCGGTGTTGACGTTGCTCGGCCCGGACCGGGACAAGGCACTGGCCGTGGTGGAGGGTCCGGTCACCCGGGCCACCGAGCACGAGATCGACCTGTTCGTGCCCTCCGAGGAGCTCGTGACCACCGCGAGGAAGCTGACGGAGGCGGGAACCCGACCGGCCGGCATGTGGGCCTATGAGGCGCACAGGATCGCCTCGCACCGGGCTCGGGCCGGTCTGGACTCCGACGAGCGCGCCATTCCGCACGAGATGGACTGGATCGGTTCCGCCGTGCATCTGGAGAAGGGCTGCTACCCCGGGCAGGAGACGGTGGCCCGGGTGCACAACCTGGGTCGTCCCCCGCGCCGCCTGGTGCTGCTGCACCTGGACGGCACCAGGGAGCGGCTCCCCGTGGTGGGCGCCGACATCGAGTTGGAGGGGCGTCGGATCGGCCGCGTGGGCAGTTCCGCCCGCCACCACGAGTTGGGGCCGATCGCGCTGGGGCTGGTCAAGCGGACGGCGCCGATCGACGCCGTTCTGGCGGTGGACGGTATCGCCGCCGGCCAGGAGGTCATCGTGGACCCGGACACCGGGGCCAACGCCCAGATCGATCTGCGTCGCCGACCTCGGTAGGGCTTCAGGAAGGTCGTAGGTCGCTCTGCCCGGAGACCAGAACGTGGTCGAAATCGGTGCCCTCGGGCGCCAGGAACATCAGGTGCGTGGTGACCGTGGTGCCGGGGTTGATCTCGTCCCAGAAGTAGTCATGGGCCACGGTCCACTCGGCATCGGGATCGTTGGCGAAGGTCTCCCCGTCCGTGGTGTGGCCCCGGGTGCCGTTGCTGTCGAAGATCGCCGGTGAGGAACCCTCGTTGGTGACGTTGAGCCGGTAGATGTAGTACGTCATGCCCGAGGGGGCGGTGGCGTTCGTGCCCATCCCGTCGGTGATGGTGCTGTCGGTGTAGGCCACCTCGACCTCCACCCGGAACGGACCGACCGACGTCGAGGATCCGTTGAAGGAGGACAGCGGCACGGATTCGGAAGGGTCCGCCTGCTGCCCGGGACCGGACGCCTCCGGCTGTCTCGGTTCCTCGGTCGGTTCCGCGGAGGGCGCGGGCGAGGTCTCCGGATCGGACCGCGCGCCCTGTTCCGACCCGCTTCCCGCCGGGTCGCGATCCTCCTCTCCCACCACGATCCGCACATCGGGGGTCGGCAGCCCGCCCATGGCGGCCAACGCCGCCGTGCACCCACCGGCCGCCACGAGCACGGCGACGGGGATCGCGAGGACACGTGCGGACCGTCCGAAGCGGCCGACGGAACCTGGGGGCGGATCGGTGGCACTCATACCCGTGTGACACATACCACAGCACGGACATTCCGAAATTGTGCCCCGTTTGCCCACCCTCGACCGAAATCCGACCCTCGCCACGGAGGGTTATCGGTGGTTCTTCATCGGTTACCACCCGCGGAGCCCGACCCACTCGTTATCTTCCCCTGAAGGCCTGCGCGGCACGAACGAATCGGGGGACGTGGATGAGCGGAATCGACCGACCGGTGGACCTTTGGGTCAGACTGAGACGATTCGTCGGCCCTGACCGAGAGAGCCCCGACGACCGCGCGCCCACACGGCCGGAACCCCACTGGCGCGCCCCCGTCTCCCACCGGGAGAACGGTCTCACCCACCACGAATTCGCCCATGTGCTGGGGATGGGCCGTGTCTCCCCCCTGTTCCAACGCCACCGCTGGTGACCGGCGAGGGTGCCCACCGGCTCCGGACACACGAAGGCCCGATGGGAAGGACTCCCACCGGGCCGATCGAGTCTCTAGCGAAGAGCCGCCGTCAGGCGTTCGTCGTGCAGACGCTCGCCCCAGGCCGGGGGCAGCGGGTTCAACTGCCCCACACGCCAACGCAACAGCAGGTCGGCCAGTTGCGGGTTGCGCGGCAAGGCCGGCCCGTGCAGGTAGGTACCGAGCACCTGGCCCTGGTAGGCGCCCTCGGTGCGGTCGTCGTTGCCGATGCCCTTCACCGTGGTGGACAGCGGTCGGGCCTGCGGACCGATGGCGGTCCGGCCCTGGTGGTTCTCGAACCCGGTGATCCGACCCACGCCCAAGGCGGGGTCGACGTCGGCGACGATCTCGCCCACGGCGCGGCTCTGACCACGGCCGCTGCGGATGTCGAGGATGCCCACGCCGGGGAGCGGATTGTCGTCGTTGTCGCCGTAGCTCTCACCGATGATCTGGTAACCGGCGCAGACCGCGAAGACGCAGGCGCCGCGCGCGGCGGCCCGGGCCAGACCACCGTCGGCGCGAAGACGCTCGGCGGCCAGGATCTGCGGCCGGTCCTCGCCACCGCCGAGCAGGTAGACGTCACCCTGCTCGGGCACGGAGTCGCTGGAGTTGACCTGTACGACCTCGGTCGGGATGCCGCGCAGTTCGGCGCGACGCTTGAGGATGAGGACGTTGCCCTGGTCCCCGTAGGTGCTGAGCAGGTCGGGGTAGATCCACACGATCCGCAGGGCGCTGCTGTTGTTCGACATGGCTGGGTCTCCTACTGGATGCGGCCGTACGCGGTGCGGATCTGCTGGAAGGCGGTGTAGTTGGCGATGACGTCGACCTTGGTGATGTCGGGACGGTCTGCCTTGAGCTTGGCCAGAACCTCGTCCACCCGCTCGGCGACCTCGAAGG
The DNA here is from genome assembly GCF_040635885.1 of Nocardiopsis sp. NPDC006832. NCBI lineage: Bacteria > Bacillati > Actinomycetota > Actinomycetes > Streptosporangiales > Nocardiopsidaceae > Nocardiopsis > Nocardiopsis sp. NPDC006832. The sequence goes on from NZ_JBEYLC010000002.1 coordinate 28,428, forward strand.
GAACCTCGTCGGTCTCCAGCCGCAGGGCGAGGTCGGTACGACGCTCACCCATGATGAAGACCCGACGGTCGCGCAGGACCCTGTAGTCCACGTCCCACAGCCAGGAGGTGTCCTTACCGTCGGAGACCTGGGCGTTGACCGCCAGGATGACCGGAACCCGCGGCGGGTCGAGGACGGCGAAGGATTCGAGCCATCCGGCCGGGTTCTTGGCGAGCAGGAGGCGAACCTCCACGCCCATGGTCACCACGGAGGTGTAGCGGCCCGCCACCGAGGTGATGTCGCGGAGGCGTTCGACGGTGCGCTCGGGGTGGATGCCATAGGCGGCGGCGGTGGCCGCGGCGATCGCCGCGTTGGAGCGGTTGGCGTCACCCGGCAGGTTGAGGCGGAGCTTGATCTGCTGCCCCTCGGGGGTGATGAGGGTGTCGGAGTCGTTGTCCACCGCCCAGGTGGTCCGAGGCCGGGCCAGGCCGCACTCGGGGCACTCCCAGTGTGGATCGACCTCGCGCTTGAGGTGGGCGCCGCACTCGGGGCAACACCAGGAGTCCTCCTTCCAGCGCTGGCCGGCGGAGACCCAGGTGGCGTTGGGAGCGCCCAGACCGGCCCACGCCACGAGGGGGTCGTCGGCGTTGGCGATCACGTGGGTGTTGCTCTGCGCCAGGGTGGTGCGCCACTTCTTCGCGAGGAGGTTGATCTCCGAGGCGCGGTCCATCTGGTCACGGCTGAGGTTCATCAGTACGACGAAGGCGGGGTTGGTCGCCTTGATGACCTGCGGGAGGTACTTCTCGTCGACCTCCAGCACGCCGTTGACGGCGGCCTTGTTGGCGGCCAGCGCGGTGATGTGCCCGGTGGGCATGTTCGCGCCGTGTTCGTTGGTGGCCACGTCACCGAACTCACGCAGGGCCTGCGAGATGAGACGGGTCGTGGTGGTCTTGCCGTTGGTGGCGCTGACCAGGGCGAGACGGCGACCCTGGGCGAGCTTGGCGAGCAGGTCGGGTTCGACCTTCAGGGCGACGCGGCCGCCGATAACGGAGCCGTCTCCGCGTCCAGTGGCCCTGGACAGGCCTGCCGCGCTCCTGCCCAGTACCGAAGCCAGTTGGGCGCGCAAGGAAAGCTCGCTCATCAAATCTCCACGATCGCTAGATCACCCGCGCGAACGCGCTGTGGCGGCGGGCGATGTGTCGGGCCAAGCCTATTGTCCACCGCTGTTCAGACCCGCCAGTCCAACCGCTCGGGTGGCGGCCCGAGGTTGGGCGGGACCCGTGTCGGATCGGAACCGTCGCCGGTCACCGATTCGGGCGTTTCCGGGACGTTCCCGACCATGGATGCGTTTCCGGGTCCGGGGCCCCGCGCGCTGTCACCCGGTGGTTCGATCCTCGTGCCGCCGGCCGGGGAACGCCGTGGTTCCTCGGCCTTCGGACCCGGACCATCTGGGCCCTCGACCCGGCCGACGCCCCTACCGATACCGGGGTTCCGGTGGTCCTCGGCGGTGGCGAGGGTGGCTGTGGACAGGGTGAGAATACCCGGATTGGTGTCGGTCAGGACCGGGCCGGCCGAGGTCAGGACGAGGGCCGCGGTGGGTGGCAGCTCCCGGAGCGACTCCGCGTCCAGAGCGCTGATCCGCACCGTGGTCTCCTCTTCCCCCGTCGACGCGATGGGGGTGTCGATCTCCGCCGCCTGCGCGGTGGCCCGCCCCCAGGCCGTGGCGGATCTCACATGCCTGACCAGATCCAGCGGGGAGATCGCGGCGGCCGCGTTGCGGATGAGCGCACCGGACTCGGTGTGCGGAGAGGGGAAGAGGGGTTCCTCGTCGGAAGCGTTCTCGTCGTCACCGTCGAGTTCGGTGACCGAAGCGCCGACGGCCTCGCCGATCACCTCGGTGAGCCGGTGGATCTCCAGGTCCTCCCGGTCGCTCCCGGATCCGTCGACCACCTCGGCGACCACTCGCGCGACCCTCCCGTCCCGATCGGGCCGCCGCATCACCACGGGCAGGCAGGACGGATCGGACAGGTGGCGGACCGCGGCGGGCACCGCCTCGCGGAACATCAGGACCACCTCGACACCGCCGTCCTCGGCCGCGTTCAGGACCTGCTCCACCTCCTCCTCCGGAAGTGTCTCCGCGCCGCAGACGACCACGGTACGGGTTCGATCCGGTCGTACCCGTGGGGCTCTACCCCCGGGGACCGCCGGGCCCGGTTCACGTGTCTCCAGGAGCTCGCTGAGCGCCGCCACCGCGTAGGTTCCGTACACCCGCGCGGCCGCCGCCCCGGAGGCCCGGTCGGTGGAGATGATCTTGACCTGGGCGTAGGCGGCGTCGTCGGCGCGGGTACCGACCGCTTCGAACGGGCTGAGTCGCTCTTCCAGGGCCCAGGCCCGTTCACGGACCTCGGGGTCGTCCGCGCAGCGTTCCCGCACCCTGGTGCGTTCGTCCACGGTGAGCAGGGCCAGGGCGGGGTCGTCCTCGGCGTCGTCGTCGGCGGGGGTCAGCAGGGCGCGCAGACCACCGATGAGGCGGGCGATGTCCACGTTCCGGCCGAGCACCTCCAACAGACGCAGCAACAGCGTCTCGTCGGCGTCGACGTCCTGGACCCTCCCCGTGGCCGCGGCGACGGCGGAGAGGACGCGGGCACGCTGACCGGCGTCCAGGTCGGTTCCCAGGGTCATCCGCGGTAAGTCGGCGGGGAGCACCCATCTGCGCGGCTCCACGGCGCAACGACGGGCGAGACGGACGAGTTCGCGGGCGACCCCGTGCCCGGTGAGGTCGACGACCGTCAGGTCACCGCCCTCCCTCAACCGGGAGACACCGACGGTGGTGAGCAGCGCCGACCACCCGGTGTCGCCCCCGCCCACCACGACCACCGCGGAGGTGCCGGCCGGCACGGTCATGCCGTACCAGCGTGGTTGCGCCTCGTAGGCACGGGAGGCCGCCTGCCATTCGGTGTACCGGGTGGCGTGTTCGCGTTGCCGTTCGCGCAGGATCCGTTCCCGCTCGGTACGTTCGGCGGCCAGTCGTTCCTTCGCCCGTTCCAGGCGTTCGGAGATGACCTGGCGGCTCTGGACGAGCGCGAAGGCGACGGGCGCCGCGATGGCCACGCAGGCGAACACGCCGCCCAGCGCCAGACTGCCGGGAAGGACGCGCATCAGCCACAGCGCCGGGAACAGGAGCGCCGGTAGGGCGAGTCCGACCAGCGCGAAGTAGAGGGGACGGTTGGTCTGCGCCTCGCTGTCACGCTGACCCGCGATCCACTCCTCGGAGACCGTCTGCGCGTCCGAGGGCGCGGGACGGCGCGGGGCGGGACCGGGTGGTGGCAGGAGGATCCTGTGCCGCCATCCGAGGTAGGTGCGTCCCGTCTCGCCTCGGGCCGCGTTCGCCGACGACCGTGCTTTGGGCACCGTCCGAACACCTCCTCGCCGGCGGCAGAGAGGGACCGCCGGGGAATCGTTCATGTGGGGGGCTTCGGCCACTGGGCGGTCGAAGCTCGGGCACCGGCGTACCGGCGCCCTCGTGCTTGCCACGGCCGGCCATGCCCGACGTTCGAACACGGAACGCGCACGGACCTTCGAGCGGCGTGGCCGTGATCATCAGTGAAGCAGGGCCGCCCCCCGCTTTCCAGTACCGATCCCCCACCTGTGGAAAACCCACGCGTCGAGCGGCCGCTCACCCGACTCCCTCGTCGGCCGGAACCCGGACGATCCGCGCAACCGGTGAAGCGACATAATGCCGGCGAAGGTCACGCCCCTCGGATACCCGGGAGTCCCCCATCTCCGGTCCCACCCTCGTCCTGCCTCTGTTCTCACTCCTGCTCATGGTCGCCGCCCTGGTCTGCGTGGCACGGGGCCATGTCTGGAATCACCGAAGGGGGCGCACCCACTGGAGGGAACGCGCCCTCGCCCACAAGGCACCGATCGGCGCGGAACGGCGCAGGATCCGTCCGTACCTGCGCCGTGGTGCGCCCGCGCCCGACCCCGAAACGGCTCAGCTGACCGTCAGTGCGGCCGCCGACCTGAATCGCCGGTGGCAGAACCCTTGGTACTTCTCAGGCATGATCCTGTTCCTTCTCGGCAACTCTGTGATCCTGATCGCCAGGTCGATGGTTCAGGATGGGTCCTCCGTCTTCCTGTGGTTCGGGATCGCCGCCTTCTCCTTCGCCGCCACTTCCCCCTTCTACCGCCAGGCGATGCTCGACCAGGCGAGGCTGGCTCTGGCGATCAACCGGGAGCTCGCCGAGCTGTACGAAGTTCCGGATGAGGAGCCGCCACCGCCCCGGGAGCGCTGAGCCTGGAAAACGACGCGGCGCCGGTGCCGGACGGATCTCTCCGTCGGCACCGGCGCTGCGGTGGTTCGACCGTCGGTCAGGCCTGGACCTGTACGTCCACGACCTTGCCGACCTCCGCCTGGACGGGGTATTCGCCGGTGAAGCCCTTCGAGGCCAGCACCCGCACCTTCCAGGCACCATCGGTGGCGAAGAACCGGAAGGTCCCCTCGTCACCGGTGGCGACCTCTCCGACGAAGTCGTCGGAGGAGTTCAGCAGACGGGCGTAGGCACCGCGCAGCGGCTGCCCGTCACGTGTCACCGTGCCCTGGATGACCGCCTGGCTTCCCGCGTCGACGTCGGCCAGGGCGACACCGCCCTCGGGGGCTCCGCAACTGTCGCTCACTTGGGCTCGGCCTCCCCCACCTCGACCGGAACGCCGACCAGGGAGCCGTACTCGCTCCAGGAGCCGTCGTAGTTCTTGACGTTCGGGATGCCGACGATCTCGCGGAGCGCGAACCAGCTGTGCGAGGAGCGCTCGCCGATACGGCAGTAGGCGATGATGTCCTTGTCCAGGTCCACACCGGCCTCGGTGTAGAGCTCGCGCAGTTCCTCGGCGGTCTTGAAGGTGCCATCCTCGTTGGCCGTCTTGGCCCACGGGATGTTGCGCGCGGTGGGGATGTGCCCACCGATCTGGGCCGCCTCCTGCGGGAGGTGTGCCGGGGCGAGCAGCTTGCCGGTGAACTCGTCGGGCGAGCGGACGTCGACCAGGGCCTTGGTGCCGATGGCCTCGACGACCTCGTCGCGGAAGGCGCGGATCGAGGTGTCCTGTTCCTTGGCCTCGTACTCGGTCGCGGCCCGCTCGGGGACGTCCTTGACCAGCTCGCGGGAGTCGAGCTCCCACTTCTTGCGGCCACCGTCCAACAGGCGGATGTTCTCGTGACCGTAGAGCTTGAAGTACCAGTACGCGTAGGCGGCGAACCAGTTGTTGTTACCGCCGTACAGGATGACCTGGTCGTCGTTGCCGATGCCCTTGGCCGACAGCAGGTTCTCGAAGCCGGTCTTGTCCACGAAGTCGTGGCGGACCGGGTCCTGAAGGTCCGTCTTCCAGTCGATCTTGACAGCGCCTCGGATGTGGCCCTTGTCGTAGGCGGACGTGTCCTCGTCCACCTCGACGAGGACGACGTCGGCGTCGTCCAGGTGAGCCTCCACCCAGTCGGCGTCCACGAGGACGTCGGAGCGGCTCATGGGGAACCTCCTGTGTTTCTGTGCGATGTCGCGTGTGAGTCGGATGCGTGGTGCTTCCGGGCCCTGCTGCCGGAAGTCGGGGTGTCGTCGTGGCCTTCCCCTGATGGGGATGTCCCCTGTCGGGGGGACCTGTTCGGGGTACCCCGCTACACCCGGCGAGGGGCCGGGTGGAAGGCGGGAAGGGCACTACGCGGAGTGGGGGCGAACGTGGTCGCGGCCTGCCGCTCCGAGCTCACGAGGGTGCGGGCGTCGATGTGTCGCTCTGTGCCGGGGGCGTACGGACGCCCGTCGAACTCGACTCGCATGAAACTTCATCCCTGTGTGCGTGGAGATCCGAGGAAGCCGATCGCACGAAATAGGCGGGGCCGAGGGCCCGTTCGCCCTAGGGACATGGACAGAGCGCGGCGGCGACGCGGCAGAAATCAACCGCCCGTCGCTTCGTCAGATACGCGCTCGTCAAGGAAGTCACGTCTTAGACGCTACAGGCAGCACCACTGATTGTCACTGGTGGCCTGGATCACAGGGGAAGCCGTATTGCCCGCTCCGCCGGGCCGGACGGGCTTTCAGGGTGTTCCGGAATATGAGAACGGCGTCTCGGAGAGCATTCATGGAAGAGAACCACCCGGGCTCGGGTCTAGGAGACGGCCTGTCCGAGCGCGGCGATCACATCGGGTTTGCGGGGCTGGCCTTGTGCCCGCCGCACGATCCGGCCGGAAGCGTCCAGGACGAAGACGGTGGGGGTCCCCCGCACCTCCAGCCGACGCACCAGGTCCAGGTGCGACTCGGCGTCGACCTCGACGTTGGCCACACCCTCCACCATCGACGCCACTTCCGTCAGGACGCGGCGGGTGGCTCGGCAGGGCTGGCAGAAGGCACTGGAGATCTGCACGAGGGTGGCCCTCGCGCCCAGCTCGGCGCCGATCTCCTCGGCGCCGAGCGACTCCACCGCGGGGGCCATCAGGCGACCTCGGAACCCATCAGCGGAAGGTCCGAGCCGGTACCGGTGATCAGCAGGCCACTGGAAGTGGCCTCCACGTCGGTGACGGTCAGGCCGAGCGGCAACTCGGGGACCTGCGCGCTGAAGGTGAGCATTCCGGCCACCTGCTCGTCGACGTCGATCGGCAGGTCACCGACCTCGATGCCCCGAGGGGTGACGGAGAGGACGTCCCCGTCGACCGTGAACTCGCCGGCGCTGGACACCGAGGTGCTCAGCCCCAGCTCGGGCAGGGCGAGCTCACCGCTGATGCGGGGCTCGTCGCCCTCCGTGCTGATGGTCATGCCCTCGGGCAGGTAGGGGTTGAAGTAGGAGTAGGGCACCACGAAGGAGCCCTCGACCTGGCCCGCGATCACGGTGGGCTGGTCCATGAGGTCGCTCAGCGGCGCCTCGACGTTCGAGGCGGTGGCCTCGACCTGCTCGACCGTCACATCGCTCATCGTGGCGCTGTCGGCGTTGATGTCGACCTCGGTGTAGGTACCGCTCAGTACCTGCGGCAGGAAGGCCCAACCCTCGATGGACACGTCCGGATCCTCGGACATCTCCATCTGATCGGCCAGACGTTCGGCGAGGGTGTTCTGCGCGAATGAACGCGCCCCGATGTCCGCCACCACCACGAGAGCCGCGAGGAGGATCAGGAAGACGAGAAGGAACTTACGCATCGGAGATCCCAGCACACTTTCTTTCGATCCGGCTTTCGATCCGGCGCGCCTCTCGGCTGGGTCGTCCGGCCGGTCGTGGTCACACGCCACCGGCACCCGGAGGGCACCGGTCATGAAAAACCTGTAGGGAAGGGTACGTCACTTCGCATATGACGCGGAGATGTCCGGGTTGGTTGCGGTCCCGAGCCATCGAGACGCGAACGAGAGGAACCGGGGGCGGCGTGGGGCGCCTTCGAGGCGTGGGCGGAGGGTGAACGAGCGAGGCGCCCCCATCCGTTACGGAGAGGGGCGCCGGCGACGAAACCGCTGTTCCAGCGGGGATCACGCGGATCGCGTCAACGAGGCATCAGCATGGCGGCGAGGCCGTCGTTGGCGGAGGCGTCGGAGAGCGAGAGTTCGATCACGTTGGTGGCGACCACGTGCGCCGGCAGTCGGCGGGCGAACTCCAGCATGTGCGACTGCTGCTCGTGTTCCTCCTGCGCGAGCTCGTCCCGGTAGATCGCGTAGACGATGCGCTGCAACGGCGCGCTGGGCACCGTGTGCGAGGCGAACAAAAGGGTGTCGGGCTCACGCGCGGACACCTCGCCGACGACGGCGTTGGCGAGCCGGTCGAAGCCGTCACCCTGCCCGTCGGCGAGCGTGTAGATCGTGATGACGCCGCGCAGCTTGCTGCTGGGCGGCGTGGGCGCCGGGGCCCCTGCGAAGTGGTCGTCGTAGTGGTCGGCGTTGCGGCGCTTACGGCGCACGGGCTCCTCCTGCGGTTCGTCGAGTTCGTCGTCCGCGTCGTCGTACTCGTCGTCGTAGTAGTCGTCGTCATCGTCGTAGACGTCGCGACGGGGCTTGGCCGCCAGTGCTCCGGCGCCCCAGAGCGCGGAGACCGCGCCGAGCATCAGCAGCGGGCCCACGGCGTCCAGCCCGAAGCGGCCGACGACCGCGGAGAGGAGCGTGGCCAGGGCGAGCAGCCCGAGAACGATCAGATCGGTCCTCCCGGGGCCGCGGAGGCCGCGCCGCGCGACGGAGACCAGCGCGGTGACGAGGAGGACGACGGCGAAGACCTGCGCACCGTTCACGAGCGCGCGCGGGATCAGATCGTAGTGTTCGGCCAGCGGGGGGAAGGAGGAGTCGAAGCGACCGCTGGCGCGGTCGACGGCCAGCACCACCAGGGGAACGATGGTGAAGACGCTGAGGAACAGGCGTGAGGTGAACCGGGCGTTCGGCGCGCGGACCGCGTATTCGAAGGCCCCCCACGCCATGTAGACGGGCCCGAGGAGGCTGACACCCAGTTGCAGGAGTCGGAAGGTGGGCTCACCGAAATCGAACAGCACCCCGATCACCGCGGCGCTGAGTCCCACCGTGACGGCCAGCGCGGCGATCAACCATGCGATCGCGGCGATACCGGGCCGACGTTGGGCATAAGCGGTCAGCGCGGCGGTGGCGCTCCAGCCGACCAACGCGCTAATGAATGTCAGACCTACCGTGACCATCTCGACAATGATGATGCACGCTGATGAGTGGATGTGCACAACGTGCACTTTTGAGGGGTCGGCCCCTGAGGAGATCTCGCAGAGTGCGGGCCGGAACCGCCTTTTACACTGTGAGCTTCATCACCAGGATTCTCGTGGCGGTGCAGCGGCCCCACCGGGGCGCCTCGTGCCCCTAGGCTCACAGTACGCGGGGGCCTCACCCCGGCCGCCGGAGGGCGACCTCCCCCACCTGATCCAGGAGAGAACCGTGCCATTGGACGCGACGTTCCCGAACCCGATCGGTCCCGGCGCCGCCTTCTTCGACGTGGACAACACCCTGATGCGCGGCGCTTCGATCTACCACTTCGCCCGCGGGCTCGCCTCCCGTGACCTGTTCACCACTCGCGACCTCATGCGGTTCGCGTGGGGGCAGACGGTGTTCAGGGTGACCGGCAGCGAACAACCCGAGCACATCAACGCCGCACGTGAGGCCGCCCTGGCGTTCGTCGCCGGACACGACGTGCGGGACCTGGTCGCCCTCTGCGAGGAGATCTACGACGACACCATGGCCGATCGCATCTGGGAGGGCGCCCGACGGCTCGTTCAAGGCCACCTGGACGCCGGGCGGCCGGTCTGGCTGGTCACCGCGACCCCGGTGGAACTGGCGGAGATCATCCGACACCGGCTGGGACTGACCGGCGCATTGGGCACCGAGGCCGAGAGCGTCGACGGGGTCTACACCGGACGACTCAACGGCGACCTGCTGCATGGTCCGGCCAAGGCCGTGGCGGTGCGGGAGCTCGCCCGCAAGGAGGGGTGGGACCTGGCGGGCTGCTCGGCCTACAGCGACTCCTCGAACGACCTGCCGCTGCTGTCGTTGGTGGGCGATCCGCACGCGGTCAACCCGGACGGGGACCTGCGCCGGTACGCCCGGACCCACCAGTGGCCGGTCCACGACTTCCGCAGACACCGACGAGCCCTGAAGGTGGCCGTCCCCGCGGCCGTGGCGGGTGCGGTGGCCGGCGCGGTCGCGGTGCGTGCGGTACGGCACCGCAAGTCCTTCCCCACCCCCTGAGGAACTCCCCGAGAAGCGCTGAGCGGAACGCAGAGCGACGCTCGCCCTCGAACCCGTCCCCTTTTCCCCCTGCCATGAGTCCGGGCCGCCGCAGCATGTTCAGACGCGCCGATAGAACACCGGCAGCGCCCTCATCCCCTCCGAGCGCAGCCCGCCGCGCACCCTTCGGAAGAAACTCGGCCGAACGAATTGCGCGAGCAGGAAGCGCAGCGGCCCTCCCGGCAACCGAACCTGGTTGACCATGGCGAAGGCGGCTTCTCCCTGTGGTCGCAGGAGGGTGCTGTTGTCCACCCCGATCGAGGTGACGTACCAGTGGGCCAGGTCCTCCCAGGCCACGACGGCGCGTTCGGGATCGGGCGCGGTGAAGTGGTTGAACAGGAAGGTCGACCTGGAACCGTCCTCGGTCTCGCCGATCCGGCGGACGTTGCGGGCGACCATCACGAGCTCTCCGTCCAATGCCCGATAGGCCTCCGAGCCCAAGAGGTCGTCGGCGGCCTCGGGCGAGACGGTCGTGATGAGAAGGAGGACGTCGTACCGGGGGGCTCCGGACAGCGGCGGCATGAACACGGCTTCGTAGAGAGCGACGGCGACGACCTCGGGCCGGGCCTCCACCTCGGGGAGAAGCCCGCCGAACTCCGCCAGGGCCTCCTCCCGTCTCCGGTCACCTCGCACGATGGGCCCGCGTTCGGGCGGTGACACGCTCACGCCGATGTACACGTAGCCGTACGGGTGCGGTGGGTCGAACATCGGGCCGGAGTGCCCGGGCGTGGCGGCTGCCATGACTCGCTCCTCACTCGGCGCCGCACGGGGCTCCGGCGGACACCGTGGTCTGGCATCTCAGCCTAGAGGCAATACTTCGGATATACAAACAGTTTGCTCACCCGAATCTTTATGATCATGGGCATGGCACAGGAGCGCGCTTCAGAACCCTTCCAACGCCCCGATCCGAAACTGGTGGCGGAACTCGGGGTGATACCGCAGTTGGAGGTCTACTTCCGACGGATCCGCACGGACATGCCCGATGACGTCGCCGCGGTCTTCGCCGAACACGGACTGACCGCGCGCCATGGCGGGGTCCTCGGACAGCTGGCGGTGGTCCGCTCCATCGGCGTCGGTGAACTGGCCGAACGCATGGCCGTCTCCATGCCGACCGCCAGCGAACTGGCCGGTGACCTCAGGAGGGCGGGACTGGTCGTCGCCGAGGAGGATCCGGACAATCGCCGGCGCACCCTGCTGAGTCTGGCCACGGGTTACCGGCCGTCGGTGGAAGCACTGGTCGCGGCGCGTGCGGCGCCCTTGCGACGCGCGATGGAACGCCTGCCCGAGCGCGACCGCGCGGGTTTCGCGGCGGGCCTGCGGGCATGGGCGGAGGAACTGCGGGACCGGTGAGCGCTCCCCGGTCGGTGCGGGGGTGGGGTAACGGGTGGGGTCAGCGGCCCAGGGTGGCTCGGGCCAGAGCGATGACGTGCCCCGGGCGCAGTCCGGCGCCGCGTCCACCGCTTCGAGCGACGCCGCCACGGCTGTGCGCGTACGACTCGAAGGCCTCGATGGAACTGTAGGCGGGCGACCAGTCCAGGGCTGTGCACAGCGAGGTCGGGTCCAGCCGGGCGGCGTGCAGCCCGGTGTTGACGGTGCGGGCGGCGCTGGCGCTCGCGTAACCGATCCGGCCGCGCTTGGCCACGCCGCGCAACGCCTTCAGGCCGCGGGCCGGCACTGGGACGCGCTGGCCGCCGATGCGGCGCAGGCAGTGTGAGAGGGGGACCGTGTCCGCCCCCGAGACGTCGAAGAAACCGGTCTGTTCGCTCAGCGCCATGAGCGTGAGCGCTTCGGCGCCGTCGTCCTCGTGCAGGAACTGCACGCGCGGGTCTCGGCCCATGACGGTGGGCACGACCCGGTAGTCCATGTAACGGGTGAGGGGGGTGTCCACGGAGGGACCGATGAGGTTCGCGAACTTCAGCACGGCCACGGACAGGTCCGGGCGCCGGCGTTGGAGTGCGCGGGTGTCCCGCTCCACCACGGCCGCGTCGTCGGCCTCCCACGTGGCGCTGGAGCGCACCACGAGACGGCGGACGGAATCGGAACGCTGGGCCGCGCCCAGGACACGCATGGTGCCGAGGAGGTCGTCCTCCCGGTCCGCGCCCTTCACCGTGTCCAGACCCAGGTGCAGGACCAGGTCGGCGCCCGAGTCGGTGACGATCCGGTCCAGGCTTCCGTCGTGCAGGTCGACGTGCCGGTACTCGATCCCCGGCAGTTCACCCGGGGGAGGTGAGGAGTCCGCTCCGATCACCCGGCGCACGCCGGGCCTCTCACTCAGGGCCTGGGCGACCCTGGCAGCGAGGGGGCTGGAGACCCCGGTGACCAGTACGACACGAGCCATGGCGACACGTTCCTTGGAAGGAGACGGTGGTGCGAAAGGCCCGCGGACCGTTCACCCGCCAGGGGGTGAAGCGGCGACCGCGACCCGTGAAGCACAACAGCGCTTCACCCAGAAAATTCCATTGCCGTGGGCAATGCCACGCAAAGGGGGAAGTGTCTCCGCGTCCGAGGCGAGCCCTGGGGCACGCCCAAGCCCGCGGAGATACGTTCGCCGCTGAGAGGTCCTACTTCTTGTTGCGACGCGCGACACGCGTGCGCTTGAGCAGCTTGCGGTGCTTCTTCTTCGCCATCCGCTTACGACGCTTCTTGATGACGGAACCCATGGGATCACCTTCTCGCTGACGAGTGAGTACGGACATGCCGAACCGCTGATGCGGAACACCTGGCGGCTCGGATGCGGTAACCGGGCTCGCGGTGGCTCACACGCGTTTCGCGTGCGCGGCCGGTGCGACCGGGGCGGACCCCGGGGAGGGCGGCACTGAGCACGCATATCTACCGCACCCGTGGCCCCAGCTTATCCGGTAGGTCGTGTTCAACGGACACGAACCACGCGAAGTACGGCCTCGGGGCGGCCCGTTCCGGCCGCCCCGCAGGCGGTCTCACACTTCGAACAATCGGTCAGGCACCCGGAACGGACTGCCCATCGACGTACAGCCCGGCCGCCGGCTCCGCGTAGCTGACGCTGGCCAGACGCTGGTCGGCGAAGGTCAACGACGTGACGCTGGCCAGGTTGCACTCGCGCCGATCCGGCCGGTGCCACAGTCGCTTGCCCTCCGAGGCCCGTCGTGCCATCCAGATCGGCAACTGGTGGCTGACGCACACGGCCTCGCGCCCCCAGGCCGCCCGACGGACCACCTTGATCACGTCGACCATCCGTTGCACGACCTGTTGGTAGGGCTCGCCCCACGAGGGCTGGAACGGGTTGTAGAGCCTCCTCAGCACCTGTGGGTCGCGGGCCGAGGCCGCGGACAACGTCATTCCCTCGAACTTGTTGGCCGCCTCGATGAGCCGATCGTCCAGGGTCACCGGCAGGTCGAACGCCTTCTGCAGCGGGATCGCGGTCTCCTGGGTGCGATCCAGCGGCGAGGAGTACAGGGCCGCGATGTCGTGGCCCTCGAACCAGTCGGCGGCCAGCTCCGCCATCCGCTGCCCACGATCGCTCAGGTGGTAGTCGGGCAAGCGTCCGTAGAGGACCTTGTCGGGGTTGTACACCTCACCGTGGCGAAGCAGGTGGACGACGGTGGTCGTGGTCATCGTAGGAGTCCTTCTGTGCGGGGTTCGGGCGTGATCAGCCCTGGGCCTCGGCGGCGGCCCGGGCCGCCTTCGGCAGGGCGGAGACCACCTGGTCGATGGCGTTCTCGTCGTGCGCGGCCGAGAAGAACCAGGCCTCGAACGCGGCGGGCGGCAGGTACACGCCCTGTTCGAGCATGGCGTGGAAGAACGCCGCGAACACCTTGGTGTCGGTGGCCCGAGCGGTGTCGAAGTCGACGACGTCCTGGTCGGTGAAGAAGACCGTGAACAGGTTGCCGCCGTTCTGGACCCGGTGGGTGACCCCGGCGGCGCCGAGCGCCTTGGAGACCTCGGCCTGAACCTGTGTGGACACCCGGTCGATGTGTTCGTAGACCGCCGAGGTCGCACCACGCAGGGTGGCGAGGCCCGCCGCCGTGGCCAGCGGGTTCCCGGACAGCGTGCCCGCCTGGTAGACGGGGCCGTTCGGGGCGAGCCGGTCCATGATGTCGGCGCGTCCGCCGAAGGCCGCGGCGGGCAGTCCGCCGCCCATGACCTTGCCGAACGTCACCAGGTCACCGGCGACCTCCTCCAGGCCGTACCAACCGGAGGTACTGACGCGGAAGCCGGTGAGGACCTCGTCGAGGATCAGCAGGGCGCCGTTGGCGTGCGCGATCTCCTTGAGCCGGGCGTTGAATCCGGCGCGGGGCGGGACCACGCCCATGTTCGCCGGGCAGGCCTCGGCGATCACGCAGGCGATCTCGTCGCCGTGCTCGGCGAAGGCCCGTTCGACGGCCTCGACGTCGTTGTAGGGCAGCACGATGGTGTCCGCGGCGCTGGCACCGGTGACACCCGGGGAGTCGGGCAGCGCGAAGGTGGCGAGACCTGAACCGGCGGCGGCGAGAAGGGCGTCGACGTGGCCGTGGTAGTTGCCGGCGAACTTGATGACCTTGCCGCGCCCGGTGAATCCGCGGGCGAGGCGGATCGCGGACATGGTGGCCTCGGTCCCGGAGTTGACCAGGCGGACCTTCTCGACGGAGGTGCGTTCCACGATCAGCTCGGCGAGTTCGACCTCACCGGGCGTCGGGGCGCCGTAGGAGGTACCGGCCGCCACCTGACCGTGGAGGGCCTCCACCACGGAGGGGTCGGCGTGGCCGAGGACGAGCGGCCCCCAGGAGCAGACGAGGTCGACGTAGCGACGACCGTCGGTGTCCGTGAGGTAGGGGCCCTCGCCCTTGACGAAGAAGGGCGGGGTGCCGCCGACGGCGCCGAAGGCGCGGACGGGCGAGTTCACGCCGCCGGGGACGACGGCGGCCGCCCGCCGGAAGAGCTCTGCGGAAGTCTGTTGAGTACCCACCTCACCAGTGTCTCAGCTGTCCCCTCCACCGCGACCGTGACCCACCCCGCACTTCGTGCCACCTGGGCTCCGGGTACCCGCTCGATCACGCAGGATGACGCGTACGAGCCGGTAGACGTCGGTGCCGGGCTCCGGACCCGCGGGGAGACGAACATGTGCCCTGCTCCGGGAATGGAGCAGGGCACACGGGTTCGGGGTCTACGCCTTGGCGTGCGTGTCCTGCCGAATGGCCTCGTGGCCGGGGCCGGGGACCGGGGGCTTGGCGCGCAGGAGGGGGCGCAGCGCGTCGATCTCCGCGAGCCGGTCGACGAGGAAGGTCATCGGGCGGGCGGCCAGGAGGGAGACCAGGGTGGCGACGATGGCGCCGACCAGCAGGCCGACCGTGACGTCGTGCGGGTAGTGGGCGCCGACGAAGACCCGGGAGAAGGCCTCCAGGAAGGCGAAGACGGCCGCGACGACGGCGAAGCGGCGCCAGGCGATGATGATCGCGGCCGCGGCGGCACCGGCGATCGCGGAGTGGTTGCTGGGGAACGACCAGTCGCCGATGGGATCACAGGTGGCGATGACGCTGAGGTCCGTCATGGCCTGACAGGGCCGCATCTGTTGGAAGAACGACTTGATCGTCACGCTGACGAAGTAGGCGATGACGGTCGCGACCGGGGCGAAGAGCGCCAGGCCGACTCGGCGCGAGTCGACCGATCGGGCCTTCCACCAGGCCATGAGGAACAAGAGCGCGAAGACACCGAGGAACAGGTCGGTGCCCAGCTCTGCCGCGGACTGCATCCAGGGGTCGAGTCCGGCGGCGAAATCGATCACGGCTCGCGACCAGGCGGCGCTGATGGCGAAGATCTCGGAGACCATCTCTCTCCATTGGGGTCGTACGGGGGAGAAGAGTCGCTCAAGCGGCAGGGAAAAGGCTGGGCGACGTTCCGGTGACGGAACTCCCACGGTCGAATGACGGGAAGCCTTCATCCTGTCATCAACCGGAACCCCGCAGGGCCGTACTACGCCGAAATCCGACGAAGGCGCACGTCCGGTCCGATGTAGGAGACACGCGACCCCGACGAACGCCCTCGGCACTACCGCTGAGTAATTTGGACGGGCCCATCCGTCTCTCCCAGCGACCGGAGCTGTCATGGCCACGAACTTCACCACCGCGGACCTGATCGACGACCACGGCGACACCCTGCGCAGCTGCTCCACACAGTTCCGCCGCTACGGCGGCCACGACGTGTTCTCCGGGCCGATCCGCACCGTGCGCTGCCACGAGGACAACGGCCTGGTCAAGCAGATCCTCGCCTCCCCCGGCGAGGGCGCCGTCCTGGTCGTGGATGGGAACGGCTCGCTGCGCACCGCCCTGATGGGCGACATGATCGCGGAGTCCGCCGTGCGCAACGGCTGGGCCGGGGTGGTCATCAACGGCGCGGTCCGCGACACCGTCGCCCTCGGGGGTCTGGAGCTGGGCGTGAAGGCCTTGGGCTCCAACCCGCGCAAGTCCGTGAAGGACGCGGCCGGTCGGCAGGACGTCCCGGTGACCTTCGGCGACGTCACGTTCGTCCCCGGCGAGTGGCTCTACAGCGACCACGACGGCATCGTCGTCAACGAGACACGGATCTGAGACGAATCAGACATGAACGATGGGGGCCGGAGAAGGCCCCCATCGTTCACTTACCGACACGAATCAGATCTCTCGGGCACCGCTCCGGTTCAGCGCGAGGGCGAGGGCCCCGACGGTGAGCACGACGGTGGTCGCGATCGCCGGGAGGAGGTCGCCGAGCGGCGCGCCCACCGCCGGAAGCACCATCCCCTGGAGCAGGGCGCCGGGCGCCCACTCGGCCAGGAACGGCAGGCTCCCCGCCCCGGCGCAGACCACCAACACCAGGACGGCGATACCGACCACGGCGAGCGCGTTGCGGACCAGGGACGACGCCAGTGCCACCACCGCGACCACGAAGACCATGTACACCCCGCCCAGCAGGGCACCGAGCATGGTCGCCGGCAGCGGCGGCCCGTCGAAGAACATCGCGGTGAACGCCCAGGCCACGAGTGCCCCCACCAGGTGCGCGAGGACGGCGGCGAGTGCGGGCAGGACGACCCGGGGCAGGATCAGTCGCGCCGTCCCCGACACCCTGGACCGGTAGAAGACGGAACGGCCGGGGGCGGCGTCCACCGTCAGGGCCATGGCCGCCACCAGCACCACGAGCAGCACTCCCAGGGGCGCGACCAGTTCGACGTGGGAGGCCAGGGCGTCGCCGGCGGTCATCGTCGGGACCTCCAGGTCCAACGCCGCCAGTTCGCCCTCGGGATCGGCCAGCCGGAGCAGGTCCTCCATGAAGTAGGCGGTCAAGGGTCCGACGGCACCGGAGGCGGTGAAGGCCAGGACCAGCAGGAGCAGGGTGTGCGTGCGCAGCAGTCGGAGGGCTTCGAGCCGGTAGAGGGTGCCGTTCATCGGTCCGTCCTGTTCGTGAGGGAGAGGAAGACCGACTCCAGGTCCTCCTGGTATCCGTGGAGGCCGACCAGTGGCACACCGTGCTCGGCGAGGGCTCGGGGGATCCCCGACTCGCCCGCGGTCGCGTCGACGGCTTCCAGGAGCACGCAGTCCTCCTCGACCGCGTCCGCCCGGGTGACCCAGTCCTCGGCGGCCAGGAGCGCGGCGAGGTGGTCGGCCCGCCCGCGGATCCGCAGATACCAGGCGTTGGGGCGCCCCTGGTCGGCGATGTCGGCGACGGGGCCCTGGTGGACCACACGGCCCCCGACGATCACCACGACGTCGTCGCACACTCTCTGGACGTCTCCGAGTAGATGACTGGCGAGGATGACGGTGCACTCCCGACGCAGTTCGGTGATGAGGTCGAGGATGTCGGCCCGGCCCCGGGGGTCGAGCCCGGAAGCCGGTTCGTCGAGGATGAGCACGTCCGGTCGGCAGACCAGGCCGGCGGCCAGACCCAGTCGCTGCCGCATGCCCCGGGAGAACCTCCCGTTGCGACGGTCGGCGGCCTCCGTGAGCCCCACCCGCTCCAGGGCCCTCGCCACCTCGGCGGGCCCGGCGGGCGCCCCCACCATTCGGGCGCTGAGTTCGACCACCTCGGCGGCGGTCAGCCAGGGTTCGAAGTCGGGTACGTCCGGGCAGAACAGGATCCGTTCCGCGTGGGAACGCACCCTTCCGCTCCCCGGAGCGCGGGTTCCGGCGAGGATCGACAGCAACGTGGTCTTTCCGGCCCCGTTCGGGCCGACCACCCCGAAGACCCGCCCTTCGCGGACGGACAAATCGATGTCGAAGATCCCCGTGTTCGTCCCATAGGACCGGGTGAGTTTCTCGACCCCGATCATTTCGTCAGTACTCATGAGTCACTCCTCGAATCGTTCTTCCGGTTCCGTTCTCCGATGAACGGAACGGCACAGCCCACGAGGATCACCGGACCGATCAGACCGGTCGCGTAGGCCGCCATGACCGGTTCCCCCAGGAGGAACCCGGTCGCCCCCGCCACCGAACCGACCAGGACGATGCCCGCGCTCACCGGCCGGCGCGCCCGCTCCCACCAACGGGCGGCCGGATCGTCGCTTCCCCGAGCCGCGCGCAGCAGCGGGACGATGAGCCCGAGCCCCACCAGGAAGAAGGCGAGGACCGCCGCCATGAGGTGGTCGTTGGACGGCCAGGTCGCGTGGCCCGCTTCCCACAGGAGCAGCACCGTGTGCAGGGCCGCCAGGGCCAGGGACAGCAGCGGGAGCAGAAGGTTCAGGAACCGCCGCAGTGAGGGCGCCGACCACGGTGTCCCCTGTCCCGACACCCGTTGGAACCGTTCGCCCAGCGCGGGCAGGAAGGCCACGGTCGGCACGACGAGGAGGGTGACCGCCGGCATCGCCATCGCGAAGAGCGGGCGAGGGGTCATCGTGGGTTCGCCGGAGAAGTCGACCTTCCCGCTGGGGACCATCGCGGGAAGGTCCGCCCAGACGGCGGCGCCGACCCCGAGCATCAGCAGGGACAGGAGTACGGAAATCGTCACCCCCGCCCTCGGGAAGAGGTTTCCCTCCCTTTCCTCGGCTTCTGTTTCCATCTTCCCATCGACCCTTCCTGGTCCCTGAATTCGGCTACAGGTGAAAAGGTAGAAGGGAAGGGCGTGGGCCCACATCGACCCACGGACATGGCGGGGTCACGTCTTTCCCGGCTTCGGAACATGCCGGAGGTCATGGTGACGAACATGCCGATGCCATGACCTTCCCGAGGTCCCCACCGACCATTTCCCGGTTACTCTCAAGAAATGAAGAAGTCCGACGCTCCGCCCGATCTCTCCGCCTGGGTGGCTCTGCGTGGAAACCGCCCCCCGCGAGTGTTGAACCTGCTCTTTTGGATGGCGGTCCTCACCACCATGCTCATGTTCGGGGTCGCCTTCCTCGCCGGCGGCGCGGAGGAGCTCCGGACGACGGACCCCCTGCTCATCGGCTACCTGGTCGCCGGCGCGGTGGGCCTGGTCCTGTCCTGCGCCCTGTGGCCGTTCCTGCCCTGGAGCCCGCGGACCTCATGGGCGGGCCGGGCCGCCACCGTGCTCTTCCTCCTGCTCAGCCTGGGCACGATGTTCATCAGCAACCACACCACGTTCCTCCTGGTGTGCGTGGCCGCGATGAACGCCGTGGCCGTCTTCGGCATCGCCGGACTGCTCGGGTACGCGGTGCTCCTCATCGTGTTCTCGATGACGACGGTCCTCCTCCCCGGGATGCCCCTGCTGGTCGGGGTGGCCCTGGCCATCGGACTGACCATGCTCGCCATGCTGTCCGGGGCGGCCTACGTGGCGTTGTCGGTCGCCGCGCAGCGCGCCGAGCGCACCCGGGAACTCCTTCGCGAGTTGGCCGGCGCCCACGAGGAGCTGCGCCGCCACGCCGACCGTGTTCGGGAGCTGACCGTGGCCGAGGAACGGGCGCGTATGTCCAGGGAGATGCACGACAGCACCGGGCACTACCTCACCGCCCTGACCATGTCGCTGTCCAACGCCCTGCGCTTCCGCACCGCCCGCCCCGAGGACGCATGGACCGAGGTCGAGCAGGCCCGTGAACTGGCCCGTGAGGCGCTCACCGACACCCGGCGTTGGGTGCGCGCCCTGCGCCCGCTCCGGTTGGAGGGACGCGCCGGAACGGCCGCCATGCGCGCGATGACGGAGTCGTTCTCCGGGGGCGGGGTGCGCATCGACTTCACCGAGGCCGGTTCCTGGCCGCGTCTGCCTGAGGAGGCCGAACTGGTCTGCTACCGCACGCTCCAGGAGGGGTTGACCAACGCGATGCGCCACTCGGGCGCGGATCGGATCGAGGTGAAGGTCGAGGCCGCCCCCGAAGGTGTGTCGGTGACGGTGACCGACAACGGCGTCGGGGCGGGCGATGACGTCCTGTGTTCCGGCTTCGGCCTACGGGGGTTGCGCGAGCGGGTGTCGGCGGTGGCGGGCTCGGTGACCGCCGGCGGCCGGACCGGCGGTGGTTTCCGGCTGCGGGTGGAGGTGCCCTGCGAACCCGGAACAGTCGACCGTCCCGCTACCGTGGCCGCCGGGGGTGGCCTGTGAACACGGTGTCCGTACTGGTCGTGGACGACCAGATCCTGCTGCGGCAGGGGCTGCGCAAGCTGTTGGAGATCGAGGAGGGCATCGAGGTCGTCGGCGAGGCCGCGGACGGTGTCGAGGCCTTGGGACTCCTGTCCGCCTCACCACCGCCGAACGTGGCCCTGGTGGACGCCAGGATGCCGCGCATGGACGGCATGGAGCTGATCACCAGGATGCGCGAGGAACACCCCGGGGTACCCGCGCTCGTGCTCACCACCTTCGACGACGACGAACTCGTGTTGGGCTGTCTGCGCGCCGGCGCGCGCGGTTACCTGCTCAAGGACGTACCACCCGAAGAGCTGGTGGCCGCCATCCACCGGGTGGCCGCCGGCCAGACCATCCTGGGCGGGCCGGCCGCCGAACGCCTGGTCGCCGCGTTGAGCGTGCCCGTCCCGGTCGAACCGGAACCGGCCGCTCCCGCGGCGCTGTCCGACCGGGAGTGGGAGGTGGCACGGCTGGTGGGCGAGGGCCGCACCAACCGGGAGATCGCCCGCGCGCTGTTCATCACCGAGGGCACCGCCAAGAACCACGTCACCAGCATTCTGCGCAAACTGGGGCTGCGCGACCGCACGGCCCTGGCCCTGCGGGTCGGCCGCGGCGAGGGCTGAACCGGGTCAGGTCGCGGAGAACTCCTCGCTGGCGTCGGCCAGGATGTCCAGCACCGCGATGGGGTCGGGGAGGATCACGGGGTCCTCGGAGTCGCGCGGGGCGCGGATCCAGGTGACGCGACCTCCCGAGGCGAGCACGGACGGGGCGCCGAGCACGAAGCTGTCCCGGCAGTGCCAGCGCAGGCCCGGCATCTCCTCCACGGCCTCGGGGACACAGTCCAGGTGACACGACCACCATTCGTCCTCGTCCATCGGGGAACGGGTGGCCACGAAGAACAGGTAGCGCGAGTCCAGGGCCGCGACCGGGCCGGCGGGTACGCCCCGGCGTCCCATCCGCGCCAGGGCCATCACACCGGCCTCACTGGGCACGTCCAACACGTCGAAGACCCGACCGGTGGGCAGCACCACGTTCGCGTTCGGGTCGATGGTCCACCAACGACGGATCTTGTCGGAGTCGGTGCTGGCCTCCACGCCCCAGGCCGCGGTGGTCGGATGCGCGGCCGGGTCGGGACATCCCATGCGGTCACAGGTACAGGACCGGTCCTGCCCCGGGGCGGCGCCCCGGACCACGGGCCAGCCCAGTTCGGCGTAGCGCAACGCCGACTCCAGCATGCTGTCCGTGGTGCGGCGACGCTTCCGGCGGTACAACACATCGGCCATCTGAGCTCCCCGGTCGACTTCGGTGCGGGCGCGGCCGGTTCGATGTGGCTCGGCGCCCGGTGGCCGCGACCGGGGCGAAAGCCTTGTGCGTGTCAGCGCAGTAGCCGTGCCGCCTCGGTGGCCCAGTACGTGAGGATCTGTTCGGCCCCCGCGCGTCGGTAGGAGGTCAAGGTCTCCAGGATCGCCCGCTCCCGGTCGAGCCAGCCCTTCTCCGCCGCCGCCTCGATCATGGCGTACTCGCCACTGACCTGGTAGGCCGACACGGGTACCGGAGCGGACTCGGCCACTTTGGCCACCACGTCGAGGTAGGCCAGGCCTGGTTTGACCATCACCATGTCGGCGCCCTCGGCCACGTCCAGGGCCACTTCCCGCAACGCCTCACGGACGTTGCCGGGGTCCTGCTGGTAGCCGGAGCGATCTCCGAACTGCGGGGCGCCCTCCGCGGCCTCTCGGAAGGGCCCGTAGAACACCGACGCGTACTTGGCGGCGTAGGCCAGGATCGGCACCTGAGCGTGACCGGCCCGGTCCAGGCCCTCCCGGATCGCCGCGACCTGGCCGTCCATCATGCCGCTGGGCGCGACCACGGCGGCGCCCGCCTCCGCTTGGGCGGCGGCGATCGACGCGTACCGCTCCAGGGTGAGGTCGTTGTTCACGTGCCCATCGTGCTCCAGCGGGCCGCAGTGACCGTGGTCGGTGTACTCGCACAGGCACAGGTCGGCCATGACGACGATGTCGTCACCGACCTCGGCGGCCAGGTCGCGCAGGGCCACCTGCACCACACCGTCCGGGTCGTCGGCCTGCGAACCGACGGAGTCCTTGTGTTCGGGGATGCCGAACAGCATCAGTCCACCGACCCCGGCCTCGACGGCCTCGTGCGCGGCCTTGCGCAGGCTGTCCCCGGTGTGCTGCACCTGCCCGGGCATCGAGGAGATCGGCACCGGTTCGGTGAGTCCCTCCTTGACGAACATGGGCAGGACGAGGTTCTCCGGCAGCACCCGGGTCTCCGAGACCAGGCGACGCAGCGCCTGCCCTCGGCGCAGGCGGCGCGGCCGGGCGACGGGGAACGAGGCGTCGTGGTCACCGAAGGTCATGGAGAGCTCCCGGGTCGTGGGACGGAAGAGGTGAGGTGGTCCTGGGCGCGCTCAAAGCTTGCGGCGGCGACCGCGACGCTTCTGGCTCGGCTTGAGGACGGGCTTTCCGGCGTCGATCGCTTCTTGGCGCTTGGCGGCACCGTACTCCGAAAGTGCCTCCACCAAGGCCGAAACCGAAGCCTTCGGTGCGACGACGTCGACACGCAGGCCGAATTCGATGGCGGTCTGCTCGGTCTCCCGGCCGATCACCGCGATGGCGGTGGTGTTGTGCGGCTTGCCGGCGATGCCCACCAGGTTACGGACCGTGGAGGAGGACGTGAAGAGCACGGCGTCGAAACCACCGCCCTTGATGGCCTCACGGATCGGCTGGGGCGGCGGCGCGGCCCGCACGGTGCGGTAGGCCGTGACGTCGTCGACCTCCCATCCCAGGTCGGTGAGACCGGCGGAGAGGACCTCGGTCGCGATGTCGGCACGTGGCAGCAGGACCCGCTCGATGGGGTCGATCTCGGCGTCGTAGGGCGGCCACACCGACACCAGGCCCCGGCTGGACTGAACGTCCTCCGGCGGCGCCAGGTCGGGCTCGATGCCGAAGTCGCGAACGGCCTGCGCGGTGGCGTCGCCGACCACGGCGACCTTGACTCCGGCGAAGGCGCGGGCGTCCAGGCCGTAGGACTGCAGTCGCTCGCGGATGGCCTTGACCGCGTTGACGGACGTGAAGGCGACCCACTGGTAGCGGCCGGTGACCAGGCCGCGCACGGCCCGCTCCATCTGCTGCGGGGTGCGGGGCGGCTCCACCGAGATGGTGGGCACCTCCTCCGGCACGGCACCGTGGTTGTGGAGCTGTTCGGACAGGGACGCGGCCTGTTCCTTGGTTCGAGGCACCAGGACACGCCACCCGAACAGCGGTCGGGTCTCGTACCAGGACTGTTCGGCGTGGCGGGCGACCGGGGCACCGACGATCATCAGCGCGGGCGCGGTGACGTGATGGTTCTTGGCGTCGGTGGACTTGAGTTCGGAGACCAGCCGGGCCAGCGTGGAGATCACGGTGGTCTGTCTGGTGGTCCCACCGGCGCGGACCACGGCGACCGGCGTGGTGGCCGGACGGCCACCGGCGATGAGGGTCTTGCAGAGTACGTCGAAGCCGGGCCCCTGGTGCTCGGGCGCCTCGCCCACGGGGGCGTCCGCGCCGAGGATCACCAGTGGCGCGTCACTGGCCGCGGCCTCCTGCCAGTCGACCTCCTTGCCGCCGTGCGGGCGGGCGTGCAGGACGCGCAGTTCGGGAGCGCCCTCCCCCATCAGCGAGATGCCGGCGAAGGTGGGCACCGAGGTGATCGAGGAGACGCCGGGCGCGACCTCGACCTCGACGTCGGCCTCCTTGCAGGCGGCGACGAGCTCGGCTCCTCGGCAGCCGAAGAACGGGTCCCCCGAGTACAGGCGCACGACCCGCTGCCCCTCACGGGCGCGGGTCAGCACGAGGGTGTCGATGTCGCCGCCGCACTCGGCGGCCTCCACCACGGACACGTCCTCGCGGCAGTGGGAGAGCAGGTCCCGCCGGAAGGCGGCCAGCTCCTCCCCCGCGGGCTCGCGAGGGGGGATGACCACGTCGGCGCGGCGCAACAGCTCGGCGCCGCGCAGCGTCAGTAGCTCGGCTCCTCCCGGGCCGGAGCCGACCAGGGCCACGTGACCCGGTTCGCGCGTGCTGCGACGCGGTTCCTCCGGAAGGGGGTTGGCGTTGGCGTTCACGTACTCGCTCCTCGTATGTGGGTCGCCCGCCTCCCGGGGCGCGGTCTCCGGGACGGTTGCGGATGAGGCGACCCGCGCGGGTCTTCCGCGACAGTCTTCCGCGCCGGTGGCCGGCGCTGTCCCGAATGGTCTCCAGTGCCGCGTCGGTCAAGGTCCACCCCGTCGTAACGGGCGAAACCCGACCGAAGCGACGCTAGGGGGTGTCCCTTTCGGCGAAGGCCTCCGCGACGATGCGGTCGGCGCCCTCGGCGATCATCTGTCGGGCCAGGTCGCGACCGAGCGCGATCGCGGTGTCGAGGTCGTCCGGGGAGGAGATCTCCACGGTGCGCTCACCGCGGATGGCGGTGGAGCCGTTGGTGGCGACCACGGCCGCGCGCAACCGCAGGCCGCCCTCGCCGTATTCGGCGAAGGCGCCCACCGGGGCCGCGCAACCGGCTTCGAGCTCGGCCAGCACGACGCGTTCGGCGACGACCTCGGCCCGGGTGGGCGCGTGGTCGACGGCGGACAGGTAGGAGAGGTCGCCTTCGGCGCGTTCGGTGGAGCACTCCACGGCCAGGGCGCCCTGGCCCGGGGCCGGCAGCATCCGCTCGGGATCGAACACGTCGGTGACGGCGTCGCGACGGCCCACTCGGCCCAGCCCGGCGTAGGCCAGGATGACGGCGTCGAGTTCACCGGAGGTGACCTTGCCCAGGCGCGTCTCGGCGTTGCCCCGGATGGGCACGTAGACCAGGTCCGGACGCAGCGCGGCCAGCTGGGCGACGCGGCGCGGTGAACCGGTACCGATCTTGGAGCCGGCGGGGAGGTCGTCGAACTTGAGCCCGTCGCGAGCGCACAGGGCATCGCGTGGGTCGTCGCGTTCGGGGATGGCCGCGAGGACGAGTCCGTCCGCGGGGGTCGTGGGCAGGTCCTTGAGGGAGTGCACCGCGAAGTCGATGTTGCCGGCGGTCAGTTCGTCGCGCAGCGCGTTGACGAACACTCCGGTGCCGCCGAGCTGGGTCAGGTGGGCCTTGGTGACGTCACCGAAGCTGGTGATGAGTTCCAGCTCGATGGCCTGGCCGGTTCGCTCGGTGATCGTGTCGGCCACGATCTGGGACTGGCTGGTCGCCATGGTGCTGCGGCGGGTGCCGAGCCTGGCGGGTGTGGCGCTCATGCGTTCTCCTGTGCGGTCCGCGCGGTGTCGGGCCGTCCGGGCGCGACCGTCCTTCGCGGAGCCCGAGGCTTCTCTGTGGTCCGTGCGTCGAGGTCGAACAGCCGGCGCAGCGCGGTCTCGTAGGACTCCCCGTCGGGGGACGCGGCCAGTTCCTTGACCCTCACGGTGGGTCGGTGCAGCAGTTTGTCGGCGACGCGACGCATCGCGCGGCCGATCTCCTCGCGGGTGCGGTCGTCGAGGTCGTCGGGCAGCCGGCCGTTCAGGCGGGAGAGCTCGGCCTCGACGACCTCGCGTGCTTGGGAGCGCAGGGCGACGACGGTGGGCGCGACCTGGTCGGCGCGGCGCACGGCCCGGAACTGGTCGACCTCCTCGTCGACGATTCCGCGCACGAGTTCGAGGGCGCTGGAGCGACCGGGGTCCCCGTCCGCCGCGTCGGCCGAGGCCGCCTGACGCAGGTCCTCGATGTCGACGACGCGGACGCCGTCCTGCTCGCGAACGGCGGGGTCGATGTCCCGGGGCAGCGCCAGGTCGAGGAAGACCAACGGTCTGGTGCGGCCCTTGGTGGCGGCGGCCACCTCGTCGGCGGTGAGGACGTATCCCTGGGCGCCGGTGCAGGAGATGACGAGGTCGACGTCGGCGAGGGCGTCGATGGCGTCCATGAACGGAACGGTGCGCGCGTCGACGGTGTCGTAGGCCTCGTTGAGGCACTCGGCGAGGCGGGCGGCGCGCTCGTGGGTGCGGTTGGCGACGGTGACCGTGCGGGCGCCCTGGCGGGCGACGGTGTTGGCGGACAGGGCACTCATGGAGCCGGCGCCCAGGACCAGGACGCCGGTACCGGTGAGCGGACCGGAGGGCAGCACGGCGCTGAGGGTGCGCGGAGCCTCCTCGCCCGGTTCGGAGGGGCCCTGTCCGGACATGGGGCAGCCCGCGGGCGGGGTGACGGCGGAGACCGGCATGTCGGGACTGGGGGTCACCGCGAGGCCGCGGGTGGCGACGCTGAGGCCGAAGGCGACCATGTCGGCGCCGGCGTGGTCGAGGTGGGTCTCGGTGTGGGCGCGCTTGCCCACGCGCAGGGCGCGCTGCCCGAGGTCGTTGAGGACCCGGCCGACGGTTCCGGTCTCCTGGCCGTCCTTGAGGGCGTCACGGACCTGGCCGAGGATCTGGCCCTCGCCGACGACCATGGAGTCGAGGCCGCAGGTGACGGAGAACAGGTGTTGGACGGCGCGGTCGTCGTAGTGCACGTACATGTGCTCGGAGAGCTCGCCCAGGCTCACGCCGGTGTGCCAGGACAGCAGCTCGGTGATGGCCGCGACCCCACCGTGGTAGCCCTCGACGTCGGCGTAGATCTCCGTGCGATTGCAGGTGGAGACCACCATGGCCTCGTTGACCGCGTCGGAAACGACCATCTCCCCGACCGCCTTGCTCCGTGTCTCTCCGTTCAACGAGACACGTTCGAGTAGCGCCACCGGCGAACTCCGGTGGCTCAACCCCACGGCCAGGACACTCATCCGCACTCCTATGCAGGCACTAATGCAGGCTTTATGCCTCTCCATGTTCGGGTAGGACCGAGGACCCCTGTCGTCAGCCCCCCGAAACGCGGCGCACGCTCGCTCTTCGCCACCGCCTGTGCGGGTCCGAAGGACCCTGTGTCTATGTCACTTCCAGCCCTGCCCGTTCCGCGCCCGGGCCGTCGACGTCGGCCCTTCGTTGCGCGTGGAAGGCGAGGATCTGGAGTTCGATGGACAAGTCGACCTTACGCACATCGACCCCGTCCGGCACATTCAGCACGACGGGGGCGAAGTTGAGGATGCTGGTCACGCCCGCCTCGACGAAGCGGCCGGCCACGCCCTGCGCGGAACCGGCCGGAGTGGCGATGACCCCGATGGACACACCCTTGTCACGTACAACCTCCTCCAGGTTGTCAATATGCCTCACGTCCAGGGACGCGACCGACCGTCCGACCACTTCCGGGTCGGCGTCGAGCAGTGCCGCGATACGGAACCCGCGGGTGCCGAACCCCCCGTAGTTGGCCAACGCGCGTCCCAGGTTGCCTATGCCGACGATGGCCACCGACCAGTCCTGCGTGAGACCAAGTTCACGCGATATCTGGTACACGAGGTACTCGACCTCGTACCCGACTCCGCGCGTTCCATAGGACCCCAGGTGCGACAGATCCTTGCGGAGCTTCGCCGAGTTCACGCCCGCGGCTCCGGCCAGGTCCTCGGAGGAGACGGTGGCGGTGCCACGGTCCTGGAGTGCCTGCAGGGCGCGCAGGTACACCGGGAGTCGGGCGACGGTGGCCTCCGGGATGCCCCTCTCCCGGGGACGAGGCGGGCGACTGATCACAGGCGGGCGCTCCAGGGGGAGGTCGGTTCGGGCGGGGTTGCGGGACGCGCCCGTCCCCGGCCGCGTCGGCCACCGGATCCGTGCGCTTCCCCCGACCTACGTGATGTTCGGTGACCCCAGATTACGCGCTTGTGAAAGCACGCACAAAGTGGGGTGGCATGTGAAGCCCATCAGAGGAGTTCACACAAATGTTCGCCTCGTGTCCGTCCGGAATGCGGGGATCACAACCTCCGCATTCCGGACGGACGAAAATGCCCACCACCCCCCGTTAAGGACGTTCGAGGGGCGATGGGGACGAACGACACCGGCGCGCGAAAGCGCGCGACGAAGCGACTCCGACAGAAGATCGAGAAACCGGGGGAGGTGCCCACGAACCGCTAACGGACGCGGTTCAGCCGGAGAGCGCCGAACGCAACCGTCCCTCCGACACCCGCCAGAAGTCGTGCCGACGACCGTCCACGAAGGTCACCGGGATCTTGTCCCAGTACTCCTCCCGGTCGGCCGCCGAGACCGCGTCCAAGGACTCCTCCGCCCGATCCACCCCGAGTTCGTCCGTCACACGAGTGATCACCGACCACGCGTCCTCGCACAGGTGGCATCCCTGCCGACCCAGCATCACCACGCGCGCCTTCCCCGTCCAGGCCGGGGTTTCCGTCATGTTCCGCTCCGATTCCACACCTGCGTTCGGGCCCTCGGCCCTCGGCTCACCCACCCGCGAAGGGCGGTAGGACCTCGATCACAGTCCCGTCCGTGACCGCCACCTCACCATGCGCGCGCTTGCCGACCGGGCGTTCGTCCACCAGCAGCGACGAAGACCCGAGCACGCGCTGGAAACGGTCGTCCGGGTGCAGCCGACGCGCCGTGTCGAGGGCGGTTTCCAACGTGTCCGCATCGAGCGTGTCCTCGGCCGTTCCGGCCGCTTCCTTCGCCGATGCCCAGTACCTGATAGTGCACTTCGCCATCTGTTGATTATCCTTGGTGTTGCTCGGAGGCGACGTATTCAACAAATCTCCACCGGGGGCAATGGCGCCTTCGATCGCCCGCCACGCGCGGGCCGACGAGAAGAGACGCATGAGCCATCTGCTGTTACTGACGAACTCGAACGAACCGTCCGACCACGTCCTGCCCGCTCTGGGCCTTCTCCTGCACTCGGTACGGGTCGCACCCGCCGAAGCCGGCGCCCTTCTCGCCTCGGGCGCCACCGGCGGATCCAGTGCCCCCGTCGACGCCATTCTCGTCGACGCCCGCACCGACCTCGCGTCGGCCCGTAACTTCTGCCGCCTGATCGACACCACCGGACTGAACTGTCCGCTGCTGGTCGTGCTCACCGAAGGGGGCGTCGCGGCGCTCACCCCGGACTGGCAGGTCGACGACTTCGTCCTGGCCGGCGCGGGCCCCGCCGAGGTCGAGGCACGCCTGCGGCTGGCGGTCGGCGCCGCCGAGGCCGTGAGCGAGGACCCGGACGAGATCCGCCGCGGTGACCTGGTCATCGACGAGGCCACCTACATCGCCCGGCTTCGCGGCCGAATCCTCGACCTCACCTTCAAGGAGTTCGAGCTGCTCAAGTTCCTGGCGCAGCACCCCGGCCGGGTGTTCACCAGGGCCCAACTGCTCCAGGAGGTGTGGGGTTACGACTACTTCGGCGGCACCCGCACCATCGACGTCCACGTGCGTCGGCTGCGCGCCAAGCTCGGCTCGGAGTACGAGTCGCTGATCGGCACCGTCCGAAACGTCGGCTACCGGTTCGTTCCGGATACGGCGAACCGGTCGGTCACGACGGCGGCGGTTCCGGACACCCCCGCCGAGGCCGCCGAGCTGTCCTCGGCCCGCTCCACGGAGCCCGGGGCCGGGTAGGACCCATCGTTCCTCGTCACCCCGGGGCGTCCGTGTTGGACCGTGGACGTCCCGGAATCGTGTCCGATACCGCTCACCTGGGCGAACGACGAACATTCGGGTCCCGGGGTAAATCGAATGCCAAGGGGGACTCGAACTGAGCGGACGCAGAGTTTAGGATCGGTGACGCACCCGGCGGGCCACGGCTGGCGCGGCGGAACCCCTGGGCGCGGATCGAGCCACACTGGCGCGCCATCGCAAGGAGTGAGATCGCCCCGATGCCCGTCCCCGCCGCGACGACCCCCTCGTGCCCCTCGTTCGTCCGAAGAACACCCGCGATGCTCGGTGCCGTCTTCGTCGGCTCCACCCTGGTCCTCACCGCGGCCCCCGCCGTGGCCGCGCCCGGTGACGTGCTGCTGACCTTCGACAAGCCGTCGGACTCGGTCGAACTGGGTGAGGTCCCCGAGGCCAACGCACTCGCGGTGACCAACAACGGTGATCTCACGGTGTGCCTGCTCGGGTTGGACATCGACGAGTCCGCGAGGTCCGTCTTCAGGGTGGACGGTTTCGTCGGGCGCGACGTGTCCGGCGGTACCGGCCTCGACGGCATCGGTGTCGTCTCCGGAGCCCCGCGTGAGACCACCGATGTCACCGCGACCCTGACCTACGCGCTCACCGACGAGGAAGGCGTGTGCGCCCAGGACGCACCCACCGAATCCTCCGCCGCCACCTGGTCGATCGAGGTCACCGAACCGGAGCCGAGCCCCACGCCGACCGAGGAACCCTCCGAGACTCCCACCGAGGAACCCTCGGAGACCCCCTCCGAGACTCCGACCGAGACCCCGTCACCCACGCCCACGAGCAGCCCGACCCGGACCCCGACCAGCTCCCCCACGGAAGGGAACGATGAGGAGTCCGCATCCTCCACCCCCTCGGACCGGGCCTCGAACACCCCGTCGAATCCGCGGACGACTCCGTCGACCACCCCCGACCGCACGCCGCCTCGGGGCGACGTGCCCACGAGTGGGGCGGACATCCCAGACCTGCCGCGTGGTGAGGCCGACCTGCCCGAGCTCCCACCGGGTTCGGCCGAGGACCTGGCCGAACTCCCGTTGGTGACACCCTCCTCCGACGACGAGGACACCGAGACCGAGATCGCCGCGGACCACAGCGACATGGGACCGTCGGTCACCCCGGCGATCCTGCTCGCCGCCTTCCTGCTGGCCCTGCTGCTCGCCGCCCCACTGGCGCCCACCCGCCGGGTCCGACTCGCGGTCGGCGGTGGCTACCAGGGCAGGCGCCGTAAGGGCTGAGGGCCCGGCGTACCGATCGAACCGGCCCACACCACGGGTGTCGCGCGCCCACGCGGCGAACAGGATCTAGGATTGCCGCTCATGAACACCCCGCTAGTCACCGACGATCTCGCCTCCGAGCTGACCGAACCCGTACTGGCCCTGGCCGAAGCGGCCCGTGCCGTGGACGGCGTCGCTCCCCTGTCCGAGCACACCGTGCTCAGGGTCAGACACGGGGCACCCGCCGGCAGCAGCCGTTTCCACGTACTCCGCGGCGCCGACCCGACCGGACCGATCATCGGCTTCGCCTTCATCGAACGTGTCGAGGACGAACCCGACTCCGGTGAGGTCGTCGTCCACCCCGAGCACCGAGGTCAGGGGCTCGGGACGGCCCTGCTGCGCTCGGTCCGCGAGGACGCCGGGCCGCGCGGGGTACGGGTCTGGGCCCATGGACGCACCAAGGGAGCGGTCTCGGTGGCGGAGGCGGCCGGTTGGGAGCCGGCGCGTGAACTCCACAAGATGCGGATGCCGCTGCGCGACCTGGGCCCGGAGGTGTCGGGCGGCCCGTGGACGGCGCCCGAACTCCCCGAACCCGGACTGCGTCCCGAGGTCGCCGAGAAGGTGCGGATCCGCCCCTTCGTGGTCGGACAGGACGAGCAGGCCTGGTTGGACGCGAACGCTCGGGCCTTCGCCGACCACCCCGAGCAGGGCTCCCTGACCCTGGACGACCTGCTGCAGCGTGAGATCGAGGACTGGTTCGACCCGCGGGGCTTCTTCGTGGCGGCCACCACCAGCGGTGACATCGCCGCCTACCACTGGACCAAGACCCACGCCGACGGGGCGGGGCTCAGCGACGACGAGAGCGTCGGCGAGGTGTACGTCGTGGGCGTGGATCCGGCGTGGCAGGGCACCGGCCTGGGCCGCGCCCTGACCCTGGCCGGGCTACGGCACCTGCGTGACGCCGGGCTGCCCTGGGTCCACCTGTACGTGGACGGCGACAACGAGGCCGCCGTGCGCCTGTACGAGAGCCTCGGTTTCTCCATGTGGGACACCGACGTCATGTACGCGCCCGCGCAGCAGGGCTGATCACGGCCCGAACGCCCCGCCGGGGAACGGATTCCGTCAAGTGTGACGCGTCACATTAACCGGTCGAACCCCTTACCGCCACAGGTGTGCGATGCGGCGTTCATGTTCCGTTCACCTTCCCTGGGACAACTGGTCACCTCTGGGGCTTACCTTCACATTCGGTGCGGCATGCGCCTGTGTCGAGTCCCCGACTCGGCCATGCCCGTATCGGTGTGACCGAGGAACCCGAGAGACCGGCCCAACTCACCATTCCCGAACCGGAGAATCCATGACGACCACGGACGCGCCCAAGGCGGCACCACCGCCCCGGGGCAAGCGCCGGATCGGCGATGCCGTCTTCGCCGGACTCGCGCGAGGGTCGGGTCTGCTGATCCTGGCGATCCTCGCCGGTGTGGCGGCCTTCCTGGTGATCCAGGCCTGGCCGTCGTTGTTGGCCAACACCTCGAACTTCCTGACCGACCAGTCGTGGGACGCCAACACCAGGGAGGATCCCTCCTTCGGTGTGGCCGCTCTGGCCTTCGGTACCGTTCTGGCCGCCTCCATCGCGCTGTTGCTGGCCACCCCGGTCGCCATCGGCATCGCGTTGTTCATCGTCTACTACGCGCCGCGGAAGCTCGCCGCCACGCTCGGCTACCTCGTCGATCTGCTCGCCGCGATCCCCAGCGTGGTCTACGGACTCTGGGGCATGATGGTGCTCGCCCCACAGCTGGTCCCCGTGTACGAGGGCATGACCCACTACCTGGGTTGGATCCCGCTGTTCGCCGGACCCTCCTCCACCTCCGGCCGCACCCTGCTCACCGCGAGCGTCGTCCTCGCGGTCATGATCCTGCCGATCATCACGGCGATGTCCCGCGACGTGTTCCACCAGGTCCCACAGGGCCACCGTGAGGCCGCGCTCGCCATGGGCGCCACCCGGTGGGAGATGATCCGCCTGGCCGTGCTGCCCTTCGGCAAGTCCGGCATCGTCGGTGGCGCCATGCTCGGCCTGGGCCGGGCGCTGGGCGAGACCATGGCCGTCGCCATGATCCTCTCCCCGGCCCTGGCGATCTCCTTCAACCTGCTGCAGAGCGGCAACCAGACCATCGCCGCGCACATCGCGCTCCAGTACCCCGAGGCCACCGGTTACGGGGTCTCCGCGCTGATCGCCGCCGGTCTGGTGCTGTTCGCCATCACTCTCGCAGTCAACATGGGCGCCCGCTACGTCGTGGCACGGGGCAACAAGGAGTCCGCATGAGCACGACGACCACGCAGCCTCACGCCCCCGGACCCGAGTCCGGCGCCAAGTCCGACCTTCGCGCGGGCACCCTGCCCCGCCACTTCCCGCTCGGTCTGCTGGTCGGCTGTGGCGTGGTGGTCGCCGGTGTCCTGGCCGCGTTCTCGTCCTTCGGTCTGATCACCTGGGCGTTGCTCACCGCGGTGGCCTACTCGGTCATCATCGTGACCGCCTCCAACCGTGTGGAGGGCGGTCGCAAGGCCAAGGACCGCATGGTCACGTCCATCGTCTACGGCTGCTTCCTGCTGGCCATGGCGCCGCTGGTGTCACTGCTGTACACCGTCGTCGGATACGGCCTGGACCGTTTCAGTCCGTACTTCCTGACCGTGTCGATGAACGGCGTCCTGCCGAGCATGGACGCGGGCGGTGTCTATCACGCCATCGTCGGCACCCTGGCCATCACCGGCATGGCCACCCTGCTGTCCGTGCCGATCGGTGTGCTCACCGCCGTCTACCTGGTCGAGTACGCCCAGGGCCGGATCAAGAAGGTCATCACGTTCTTCGTGGACGTCATGACCGGCATCCCCTCGATCGTCGCCGGTCTGTTCGTGGTGGCGCTGTGGATGATGCTCTTCGGCCCGGGCCACACCAACGGCGCGGCGGGCGCGCTATCGCTGACCGTGCTGATGATCCCGGTCGTGGTCCGATCCAGTGAGGAGATGCTGCGGCTGGTCTCCCGGGACCTGCGTGAGGCCTCCTACGCCCTGGGCGTGCCCAAGTGGCGCACGATCACCAAGATCGTGCTCCCCACCTCCGCCGCCGGACTGACCACCGGAATCATGCTGGCCATCGCGCGCGTTATCGGTGAGACCGCGCCCTTGGTCCTCACCGCGGGCTCGTCGGCGGTCTCCATCAACTGGGACCTGTTCGACGGACAGATGATGAACCTGCCCGTGTTCATCTACTCGCAGTTCCGCATGGGTGGGGCCGTCAACTACGAGAGGGCCTGGGCCGCGGCGCTGACGCTCGTTCTGATCGTCATGCTGCTGTTCATCCTGGCCCGCGTGATCGGCCGCCTCTTCTCACCCAAGACCCGCTAACACGAGGAACATCCTGTGGCGAAACGAATCGACGTCTCCGGACTACACGTCTACTACGGCGACTTCCTCGCGGTCGAGGACGTGTCCATGACCATCGAGCCGCGATCGGTGACGGCCTTCATCGGCTCCTCCGGCTGTGGCAAGTCGACCTTCCTGCGTACACTCAACCGGATGCACGAGGTCACCCCCGGCGCCCGCGCCGAGGGCAAGGTGCTCCTGGACGACATGGACATCTACGGGCCCGACGTGGACCCGGTGCTGGTCCGCAGCGAGATCGGCATGGTGTTCCAGAAGGCCAACCCCTTCCCCACGATGTCGATCTACGACAACGTGATCGCCGGGGCCCGCCTGAACAACAAGCGGATGAGCAAGTCCGAGGCGGACGACCTGGTGGAGGAGTCGCTGCGCGGCGCCAACCTCTGGAACGAGGTCAAGGACCGGCTGGACAAGCCCGGCGCCGGTCTCTCCGGCGGTCAGCAGCAGCGCCTGTGCATCGCGCGCGCCACGGCCGTCAAGCCGTCCGTGCTCCTGATGGACGAGCCGTGCTCGGCCCTGGACCCGATCTCGACGCTGGCGATCGAGGACCTCATTCACAACATGAAGGAGGACTACACGATCGTGATCGTCACCCACAACATGCAGCAGGCCGCGCGTGTGTCCGACCGGACCGCCTTCTTCAACCTCACGGCGCCCGGCAAGCCCGGCAAGCTGATCGAGATGGGCGAGACCAACCAGATCTTCACCCGTCCCGAGAAGAAGGACACCGAGAACTACATCACCGGCCGCTTCGGCTAGCGGGACCGGCCCGACCCGTGGAAGGACCCCCATGGCCACTCCGTTGATCATCGACACCGACACCGCGCA
Source organism: Nocardiopsis sp. NPDC006832 (assembly GCF_040635885.1). Classification (NCBI taxonomy): domain Bacteria; kingdom Bacillati; phylum Actinomycetota; class Actinomycetes; order Streptosporangiales; family Nocardiopsidaceae; genus Nocardiopsis; species Nocardiopsis sp. NPDC006832. The sequence continues at coordinate 63,648 of NZ_JBEYLC010000002.1, forward strand.
GGACGACTGTGTGGCGTTGTTGGTCGGGCTGCTCGACCCCGAGGCGGATCTGCGGGCGATCACCATGGTCGCCGGGAACGTCGGGTTCGAACGGCAGGTGCGCAACGCGTTCTTGACCTTGGACGTGGCCGGGCGACTCGGCGAGGTGCCCGTGTACCTGGGGTGTCGTGGGCCGTTGGTGCGCGAGTGGGTGAGCGCGGAGAACGTGCACGGTGACGGGTCCGGTGGGCTGGACATGGACGTCTCCGGCCTGGTCACCGAGTCCGAGCACGCCGTGGACACCTTGGTCCGGATGGCGGCGGAGAACCCCGGTGAGCTGTCGATCGTGGCGATCGGTCCGCTCACCAACATCGCCATGGCGTTGGTGAAGGACCCCTCCTTCGTCGACAACGTGAAGTCGTTGTACGTCATGGGTGGTTCCAACAACGGTCGGGGTAACATCACGGCCGCCGCCGAGTTCAACTTCTACGTGGATCCCGAGGCGGCCAAGTCCGTGTTCTCCGCGGGATTCGACGTCACCGTGGTGCCCTGGGACCCGCTGACCCTGCGTCGGGCGGTGTTCGACCAGGAGCGGTTGGATCGGATCGCCGCCCTGGGCACCCCACTCGCGTCCTTCTTCACCCGGGTGTGCGCGGCCACCCTGGAGTTCGACCGCACGGTGGGCATCGAGGGCACCACGCACCCCGACTCCCTGACCGCGGCGCTCCTGCTGCATCCCGAACTGGTCCGGAAGGTCTCGCCCTACCACGTCGACGTGGAGACCGCCGGGGAGCTGACCCGCGGCTACTCGGCGATGTCCTGGGGCGTGCACGGGCTGGAGCCCAACGCCCGGGTCGTCGAGGACATCGACCCCGAGGCCTTCTATGAGTACCTGGTCGCGTTGTTGTCCCACCCCACCGAACCGAATCGTCCGATCCGGGGCCTGTGATCCAGCCGAGCCGATTCGGTTGCTCGGCCGACGATTTTCGTCCAGACCTGGCCATTTGACCCGTTTATGGTGCTTTAAAGCCTAGTGTCCCCTTCACTGAAGGGAGGGGATCCCATGCGAATCGCCATGACGGCCCCTGCGGCAGCGGTCCTGCTCACCGTCTCCGTAGGTGCCTGCGGCTCGGAACCCGCCACGACCTCCGGTGACGAGCAACGGACCACGGAGTCCCCCGGTGAGGAAGACTCCGGAGACGGAGACGGAGACGGCAGCGGGGCCGGCGGGGGCTCCGGAGGTTCAGGTGGAGACGGCGGCTCGGGCGGTTCCGGAGGCGACGGAGGCCGAGGTGGTCAGCCTGGGGAACCCTCCGCCGAGGAGGAGATCGACCCCCCACAGGAGGACGAAAGCGAGGGCGAGTCGACCGATGGGCCCGTCATGTTGGCCCTCGGAGCGAGCCACCGCTTCGAGGACGGTTTCACGGTGACCATGAGTTCGGTGGAGCGTCTGACCGAACCGGCGCCGGATCGCTCCGATACCTCCGCCGACGACGTCCCCTCAGAGGATGAACCTCTCGACGAGGATCCTGTTGAGGAAACGACCGAGGACGACGCCTTGGAGGAGGCCCCCGAAGAGGAACCCACCGAGGCACCCGCCGACGAACCGACCGTGGAGAACGAAGAGTCCGAGGAAGAACTCCTCGGGGAGGAACCCACCGACGATCCGGTGGACGAGGAGACGGTTGAGGAGACGGCTGAGGAGACCGACGAGCCGATCAGCGAGGAACCCGTGGACGAAGAGCCCACGGAGGAGGAATCCGAGGAAGAGGGCGATGACTACTACGCCTGGAGCGTGGAGATCACCAACGGAACCGGGGAGGACCGGCACACCGGCTCGGTCCTCACGAGCTGTTCGGTGGGAAGCCCGCTGACGGAGTCCTCCGCACCTCTTCTCGGCGCGGCCCTCGAACCGCCCATGGTCCTGTCCACGGACGAGACCGGGAGCTGGGACGAGGACTGCTGGGCCGACGAGGACGACCCGACACTCCAGTGGACCCTGGAGTTCATCGACGAACAGGGCCGGAGTCTCTACCCTCCCCTGATCTTCGAGGGCCGGGTGGATTGAGGAAGCGCACGGACCGACCCGGGTGAAGGAATGGAGGCGGTCTCCGTCGGGCCGCCCTCGGCGGGCGGCCCTATCGGGTCAGGCGCTGTAGGGAACGGCCTCGACGAGGGTGACGCTCACGGTCTTGCCGCTGGGGACCTTGTAGGAGCGCTGCTCCCCGCGGGCGGCGCCCATCAGGGCCTGGCCCAGGGGTGAGCTCGGCGAGTAGACGCTCATCGCCTCCCCGGACACACCCTCGCGGGCGCCGAGCAGGAAGGTCTCCGTGTCGGGGTCGTCCGCGTAACGGATGGTCAGGACCATGCCGGGCTCGGCGACACCGTCGTCCGGCGGGGCCTGACCGATGACGGCGTCCCGGATGAGCTCCTCGATCTTGTGGATGCGCGACTCACGGGCGTCGGGGCCCTCCACGAGGTGGATCCCCAAGCTCTCGGCCTCGGCGGGTTCCGCCGTGCCTTGGAGGACCGCCAGCTCCACGGTGAGCCGACGGTGGGCGTCCGGAGTGATCCAGACGCGACTGTCGTTGGACATCGTGTTTCTCCCTTTGGAAGAGGAAGGGCGCCCGGCCGACGATTCGGCGGGGCGCCCGGTGGACGTGATGGTCGTTCACCGGAGTGGATCGAAGGGGCGTAGTGCCTCGGGCGGATTGCCCGTGGCGACCGCTCGGGCCAACATGCGGCCGGTGGCCGGGCCCTGGGTGAATCCCCACATGCCGTGTCCGCCGGCCACGTACAGGCCGGGGATACGCGTCTCACCGATGATCGGGAGACCGTCCGCGGTGACCGGGCGCGACCCCACCCATTCGTCGGTGCGACCGGCCAGGTCGACCCCGGCCAGGTATGGTTCCGCCGATGAGGCGATCGCCGAGATGCGTCCCTCCGACATCGGGGCCTCGATGTCGCGGAACTCCATGGTTCCGGCGACCCTGAGTCCCTCCGCCAGTGGCGTACAGGCGACTCTGGCCTCCGGCAGGTAGAGCGGCCCGGGCACCGGTGTGTCGGTCGGCACGGTGAAGCTGTATCCGCGACCGGCCCGCAGTGGGACGGTGACGCCCCAGGGGCGGCCCTGACGGCCGAGCCAGGCGCCGGTGGCGACCACCACGGCGTCCGCCGTCTCGGTCTCGCCATGGGCGGAGCGGAGACGGAAACCGTCCCGGCTCGTCTCCACCCCGGTGACCCGGAACCCCTCGACGATGCTGCCCCCGCGGGAGCGCACGGCGTCGGCGAGCGCGTGGGTGAACAGACCCGGGTGAACGTGCCGTTGGTCGTTGATCCGGACGCCGGCGCGGACACTGTTCGAGACGAACGGGCTCTGTGCCCGGACGGCCTCCTGGTCCAGCGCCGTGTAGGACAAGGGGAGCCCCGAGGCCCGCATCTGGTCCAGCTCCATGAGGAGGTGGACGGCTTGCCTCTCGCTACTGAACAGCGCGGTGACCGGCGCGTCCTCGACCTTGGGCCCGTCCTGCATGCCCACGCCCGCCTCGACGAGTTCGGTGAAGGCGTCCAGGCTCACGGAGCTGAGCGGGGCGTTGCCGGTCAGCGCCCGCTCCCAGGTGGAGCGGCGGCTGTTGAACGCGAAGGAGGCCAGGAAGCCGAGCAGTCCGGTGTCGGTGGTCGGCGGGATGGACAGCGGGGACTTCGGGTCCAGGACCGCGCGCACCCCGTGGCCGAAGACCGACGGGTCGTTCAGCGGAATGGTCAGCCCGGGCGCGATCCAGCCGGCGTTCCCCCACGAGGCACCGGAAGAGACCGTATCTCGCTCGACCACCGTGACCCCGACCCCGTACCGCTGGAGAAACCAAGCGGTCGACAGGCCCACGATCCCAGCGCCGACGACGATGACGGTACGCGGAACATCCGCGCCCTTCCCGGCCATGGCCTCTCCCTGTGCACGACGACAAGAGGGCGCGGTTCGCCCTCTGTTACCAAAGTGTGCCCTGGAACCTTGAGCCGCCCTTTGTCCGACACGCACAATCTCGACCTACGCTGAAGTCAGTTCGGAACAACGGAGGGGGCGCTGTGGTCCTTTTGGACCGGTTGGTCACCATCCTCGGCACCTATGGAACCAGGTTGGTCGGGTCGCGCCCCGCCCCGGGCACTGTTCTACGCGGGGTGGCCCTCCATGACCCCGGTTCACCCGGCCGAGAGGAGGGGGACATCCTCCTGGCGGTGGGCGTGGACGACCCCTCGCTCGCGGTGGAGCTGGCCGAGCGCGCCGGTGCCGTGGCGGTGCTGGTGCGCCCCTCTGAGTCCGTCGAGGACCACGGAAGGGCCGAGGCCGCCGCGAACGCCCGCGAGCGGGGCGTGGCCCTGTTGGTCGTGGACTCGTCGGTGTCCTGGGGACAGGTGGCCGGCGTGGTCTACGGGCTGGTGTTGGAGGGCGGCGAGACCGAGGCGGGGCGCGGACCGGCGGACCTGCCCGCGCTCGCGGACACCATCTCGGAGCGGGTGGACGGGCCGGTGACCATCGAGGACCCGCGTTATCGCCTCCTGGCCTACTCGCAGCGGCAGACGGATGCGGACCGGGCCCGGTTGGACACCATCCTGGGGCGGCGGGTGCCGGACGAGCTCCAACGCCACATGGAACGCACGGGGGTGACCGCGCACCTGGTGTCCTCCTCCGAGCCGCTCCACCTGCCCCCGGAACCGGCTCTGGGCCTGGGTGGACGGACCACGGTGGCCGTTCGTGTGGGTCGCGAGTTCCTCGGCTCCCTGTGGGTCGTGTGCGATCGACCACTGGGGGAGGAACGCTCGGCGCTGCTGGCCGAGGGGGCCCGAACCGTGGCCCTGCACATGCTGCGCACCAGGGTGAGCGCGGATCTGGAACGGCAGGTGGAGTCCGATCTGGTGAGCCGTCTGCTGGAAGGCGCCATGGATCCCACGGAGGCGGCGGGAAGGCTGGGTTTGGCCGCGACGGCGCATCGGGTGGTGGCGTTACAGGCGCACACCCCCGAAGAGCGCCACTCCGCCACCCTGATGACGTTCGAGCGGGCCACCACCGGGTTCGGCTGGTCCCGTCCCGGCCGGAGCACGGTGTTCGGCAGCACCGTGTACACCGTGTTGCCGTGCGGAACCGATCCGGCGACCGCCCGTGAGTGGCTGAACTCGACCACGAGAGGTTTGCCCTCACACGTGACGGTGAACGCCGGCATCGGTGGCCCGGCGGATCTGGCGAGGTTGCCGTCCAGCCGTCGTGAGGCCGACGAGAGCCTCGCGCTGCACGCCTCCCGGCCCGCCGACGTGGATCGCCCGGTACCGGCCTACGACGAGTCCTGGGACGAGGTGTTGGTGCACCGGCTGCGCATGGCGTCGTTGTCCGGGCGCCGGCCCGCCGACGGTCCGGTCGCCGATCTCGTCGCGCACGACGCCGAGCACGGCACCCGGTACACGGAGACGTTGCGCGCCTGGTTGGGCGCCTTGGGCGACCCGAACGAGGCCGCCGGGGAACTCGGGGTGCACCCGAACACGGTCCGGCACCGGATGCGCAGGATGGCGGGGGTCGCCTCGTTGGCCCTGGACAGCCCCCGCGCCCGGTTGGCGCTGGCCATCACCCTTGAGGCCTACACGGAACCTCCCACCTGAGCGCCGGGGGTTCCCGTTCGGGCGCCGTCATGCCCTGCTTCTCGGGGCGCCCGAACACGCTCCGGAGGAGCCGAAGAATACGATCAGCCGTTCTTGACGACGATGGTCTCCACTGTGTTGGCGACGTGCTCGAAGGCGTCGGCGGCGGTCTCCAACTCCTCGATCACGTCCTTGAGCTTGAGCACGGTGAGGGCGTCGTACTCACCGCTGAAGAGCTTGGCGAGGAGCTTGCGGTAGATCCGATCGGCCTGGTTCTCCAGCTGGTTGATCTCGATCCAGTAACGGGTCAGGTCCTTCATCGTCCGCAGCCGCGGCATCGCCTCGGCGGTGAGTTCGGCGGCTCGTTCGAGCACCTCGATCTGGTCGATGATGCCCTTGGGGAGGCGTTCGAGGCCGTAGAGCCCGATGAGGTCGACGGCGGCCTCCATCGAGTCCATGACGTCATCGAGGTTGGAGGCGAGTCGGTAGATGTCCTCGCGGTGGAGCGGAGGTGCCGAACTCTTGTTGAGCCGTCGCATGATGGCGTGGGTGGCGTCATCGCCGGCGTGCTCACAGGCACGCATCTTCTCGGTGATGGCTTCCCGGTCGGCCCCGTCGCTCATCAGTTCCACCAGCAGGCGGGCCCCGATGACCAGGTTGTTCGCCGAGTCGGTGAACATCTCGTAGTAACTGTCATCACGCGGGCGCAAGCGCAGGCGCACGTCGTTCTCCCGATGGTGCGGTGGTCTTCCTTGGTGGATGTTAAGTGCGTTGATCAGCTACTTCAGCGCGACAGCGTGGGACTCGTCCGGGCTGGACCCTATATGGGGGAGGCGGGTCCGGCTCGGGTCACCCCTCGTTCATCTGCCTGTGTCGGTGCGAGGAACGCCATGGGACATGGGTTCCTTCGCAATCCTCCCAATCTCAACGACACCGGGACGCATCGGGACGCTACCGCGTCCAGGCTCCCGCCGGCCAGCCGTGCGTTGAGACAGGAATCACCTGGAAATGTGGAGATGGGACCACATCCCTCCCCCTTCGCCTTCGATGTCCACCTTGGAGGCAACCCCTCGACATGACAAGTGCCCCCCTGGTTCACCGGGGCGATGAGCGAGCGATCCGAATATCGGTCCTTACCCCCGTAGGCTTCGGGCATGCCTTCCGCGCTCACCCCGAGTTCCGTGCGGCGCCTGCGCGCCACCTTGGACGAACAACTCGCCGTCCTGGGCGAACCCGCCTTCCCCGGTTCGGACGAGGAGGCCGTGGCCACGTCCGCGCGGTTGGCCCTACGGCTGGAGGATCCGCCGAGGGCGCTGCTCAAGGCCGCCGTACGGTGCAGCCTGGCGGTGTTGGCCGACCGAATCCCGGGACACAGCCTGGAGGTGCGGGTGCCGCCCTACGGGGCCGTGCAGGTGATCCAGGGCCCCAGGCACACCCGTGGCACCCCGCCCGGCGTGGTCGAGACCGACCCGCTCACCTGGCTGCGGTTGGCCCTGGGCCGGGTCGATTGGGAGGGTGCGGTCGACGGTCACGACGTGCGCGCCGGCGGAGTACGTTCCGACCTGTCCGGACACCTGCCCCTATGGACGGACGAATAGGGACGTTCGACCCCGGTTGATCGGCCACGGTCGACCAGCCGTTAAGCTGTGCGTGTGTCGTACTCCGACGGCCGGCTCTCCATGGACCTCGATCCGCTCGAACGCGGCCCGCAGGACGCCTGCGGCGTTTTCGGGGTCTGGGCACCCGGCGAAGAAGTCAGCAAACTCACCTACTTCGGTCTCTACGCGCTCCAACACCGCGGCCAGGAATCCGCGGGCATCGCCACCAGCGATGGAAAGCGGATCGTCGTCTACAAGGACATGGGACTGGTCTCCCAGGTCTTCAACGAGGCGACGCTCGACTCACTCAGAGGCCACCTCGCGATCGGTCATTGCCGGTACTCCACCACCGGGTCGCCGGTGTGGGAGAACGCGCAGCCGACGTTCTACACGGCACGCGAGGGAGGTCTGGCCCTCGGTCACAACGGCAATCTGATCAACACGGCGGAGCTGGCGGCGATGCTGCCCGACCAGCGTCGTGGCGCCACCACGGACACCGAGATCCTCACCAACCTGTTGGCGGCCCGGGCCAAGGACGGCCAGTCGCCGGACGACGCGGCCATGGATCTGCTCCCCCAGGTCAAGGGCGCCTACTCCCTGGTGTTCATGGACGAGAACAACCTGTACGCCGCGCGCGATCCCCAGGGCATCCGTCCGTTCGTACTGGGTCGTCTGGGCGAGACCTCCGGTGCGGGCGGCTGGGTCGTGGCCAGTGAGACCGCCGCGCTGGACATCGTCGGTGCCGAGTTCGTCCGGGAGATCGACCCCGGCGAACTCCTGATCATCAACGGCGAAGGGGTCCGTTCCCGCCGGTTCGCCCCGGTCCAACGCAAGGGCTGCCTCTTCGAGTACGTCTACCTGGCCCGTCCCGACACCAGCATCACCGGACGCAACGTCAACTCCACCCGGGTGGAGGTCGGTCGCCGGCTCGCCAGGGAGCACCCGGTCGACGCCGACCTGGTGATCCCGGTCCCCGAATCCGGAACCCCGGCGGCCGTCGGTTACGCCGAGGCCAGCGGTATCCCCTTCGCCCAGGGGCTGGTGAAGAACTCCTACGTGGGGCGCACCTTCATCCAGCCCAGCCAGACCCTGCGCCAGTTGGGCATCCGGCTCAAGCTCAACCCGCTGCGCGAGGTCATCGAGGGCCGTCGTCTGGTGGTCGTGGACGACTCGATCGTGCGCGGCAACACCCAGCGTGCCCTGGTGCGGATGCTGCGCGACGCGGGGGCCGCCGAGGTGCACGTGCGCATCTCCAGTCCACCCGTCCTGTGGCCGTGCTACTACGGCATCGACTTCGCCACCCGCGCCGAGCTCATCGCCGCGAACCTGTCGGTGGAGGAGATCGCCGAGTCCGTCAACGCGGACTCGTTGGCCTATGTGGACCTGGACGAGCTCATCGCCGCGTCCGAGCAGCCCAAGGACCAACTGTGCCGCGCGTGCTTCGACGGGGTGTACCCACTCCAGGTCGACGCCGACTCCCAGGGCAAGTACCTGCTGGAGAAGGCCTGCGGCACCCCCGAGGGTTCCACGCTGGCATCGAACCAGAAGTAGTCACGTGCGGCGGGCCCTCGCGCCCACCGCACGCTCATCTGTCCGGCCGGATCCTTCGGCGTGCCCTCGACAGGGGCGGCGGAACGAACCGAGCAGATCATCCGAATACACGAGGAGAACTCGCGTGGCAGCCGACAGCACAGGGACGACGGGCGCGTACGCGGCCGCGGGCGTCGACATCGCCGCCGGTGAGCGCGCCGTCGACCTGATGAAGCGTCACGTCGCGCGTACGCGCCGACCCGAGCAGGTCACCGACGCCAGCGGTTTCGCGGGCCTGTTCCGCCTGGACACGGCCAAGTACAAGGACCCGGTCCTGGCCACGTCCACCGACGGCGTGGGCACCAAGCTGATGCTCGCCCAGCAGATGGACAAGCACGACACCATCGGCATCGACCTGGTCGCGATGGTCGTCGACGACCTGGTGGTCAGCGGGGCCGAGCCGCTCTTCATGACCGACTACATCGCCACCGGCGCGGTGGTGCCGGAGCGCATCGCGGAGATCGTCGGCGGGATCGCCGAGGGTTGTCACCAGGCGGGCTGCGCGCTGGTCGGTGGGGAGACCGCCGAACACCCGGGGGCGATGGGGGCCGACGAGTACGACCTGGCCGGCGCCGGCACCGGTGTGGTCGAGGGCGACGCCATCCTGGGCCCGGACCGGGTCCGCGAAGGCGACGTCGTGATCGCGATGGGCTCGTCCGGTCCGCACTCCAACGGCTATTCGCTGGTGCGTCACATCGTGGACTCCGCCGGGTTGGACCTGCGCGCCGAGGTCCCGGAGCTGGGCGGTGTGCTGGGCGAGGTCCTGCTCACCCCGACCCGGGTCTACGCCAAGGACTGCGTGGCGTTGACCGAGGCGGTGGAGGTGCACGCCTACTCGCACATCACCGGCGGTGGTCTGGCGGCCAACCTGTCCCGGTCCCTGCCCGAGGGTGTGGAAGCCGAACTGGACCGTGCCACCTGGGCGCCGCTCCCGGTCTTCGATTACCTGGCCGACAAGGGCGGTGTCTCCCGCCAGGACATGGAGGCCACCTTCAACATGGGTGTGGGCATGGTGGCGGTCGTGGCGGAGGCGGACGCCGAGCGCGCGCTCCAGGTGCTCGCCGAACGGGATGTCCCGGCCTGGCGTCTGGGCACCGTGAAGAACGCCGCGAAGAACGGTGCCGGCCTCGCGACCCTGACGGGCGAGTACCGGCGAGCGTGAGGAAAACGGACGCGAATATAGCCGGTGCGAACCACCTGCGTGGTTCGCACCGGCTATATCCACCTGTCCGCGACGGCTTCCGATGGGAAGCCGTGGCCGCTACAGGTCAGCGATTGATTCCGAGCGACCTGAAAGTCTCGGCGACGTGTGACTACTTGTCGGAGTCCGAGTACTTATCGGCAAGATCCGCGTAACGGTCGACCAGGTCATCGTGAGGCTCAACGTAGGGATCGTCCGGACCCGACGGTCCGGAGGGAGACCCCTCATCCTCAGCGACACCCAGCTCCGACCGCAGCCGATCAAGGTCGGTCCCGCCGGTGCTGTACTTGAGCTTCCGGGCGACCTTCTGCTGCTTGGCCTTGGCTCGGCCGCGCCCCATTGGCTCGACCCCCTCAACGATTGGGTTCCGACGAACCCCAGATCACTTACTAACCCGCAGTACCAGGCTGATGGCCGTCAAACGCGACTGACGGCCGGCGCCAGCTTACGTACACACACAACCGTACCTGGTCGGACCGCGCCGTGCCTACGCCACCCGGGGGTGAGGGGTGTGGTGTATGCACGAAAGCCCGTCCTGTCAGGCGTTTCTCACGGTGAGTGTCAGAGGCAACGATCTGTGCCACGATGCGATCGTGCTGCCCTACACCGCGTACCTACGTGTCTACCAACCGATCGCGTCCTTCCCCCCGCGTGACCGAAGGTACTGGGAGGAATACGCCTCGTCCGAGGACAGGCCCAAGCGGATCAACGCCCTGGCCGCCGAACAGGCGGAGAACCTGGGGCGGACCATCGGCACTCCTCCGATCGTCGCTCCCGCCCAGGAGAGCGGGGACGCCTACCTGCGTCGGGTGGACGAGCGGTTGTACGTGTGCCCCTGGCAGACCCGCCTGCGTTGCTGGCGCTCCTTCGACGAGTTCGCCACGGACATGCCCAAGCCCCTCGTCGAGGCCTTCGTGCCCAGGCGGGAGGCGTCACGGGTGGAGACCGGCTACCGGCAGTGGCGCGAGTCTGGAGCGCAGACCAGGCCGTTCATCCTGTCGAGCACGTGGACGATACCGGTGCCGTGGTTCGTGCCCTTCGAACACCAGGAGCGTTGCCTGGTGCTGTCGGCCGACACCACCAGGACGTTGCTGTATCTGACGCACACCTCGCAGGCCCGGCGGCGGTTGGAGCACACGGTGACGATCCTGCGGGAGAACATCGGCGAACACGCGGTCTCGGGGTCGACCGAACGGCTCGTGGACTGGTTGGAGGCGGTCGCCCATCCCGACTCCCTACTGGAACTGGACTACGGGGGGCTGCCGCATCTGCTCAGCGACGACCACCTGAGCGAGGATCACTCGGTGGCGGAGATCTCCGACGCGATCGAGGCCTTGTCCAAGGGCGACGGGGGCCGCGTAGTGGAACTGCGCCAACGCATCACCCGACGTTGGAAGTCTGTGCGCGCCCTGGAGCACGCCAACTGAGGGTCATGGACCCATCAGGTTTTCGTGGACGGCCATGACGGTGTTGTCGTCATCCCAGGCCGGAAACGGTGGAACGCCACGCCGAAGCACAACCTGGTACACCAGGTTTCTCGCCCCGCACCGAACCTCTTTCCGCACGTGACGGCGTTGTGGAACCCGGTTCCATTCGCCCACGACATCAAGGGTAGTGAAACTGGGCATAACGCCCGATAGGGATCGACGTAGACTGTAGTGAGTCGGTTACCGAGTGCACTCTGAGTAATCGAGAAACCCTTGCCACACCGCGAATCCGCGTAACCCGACCCATTGGCCGAAGCGGACGAGCACTTGAGGCGCGAAACCGCCCATCTCCTTCCAGAAGGCGACCGATCAAGGGCTCCGCCCTCTCCCCCGAGCTCGGCATCCGGGTTTCGGTCAGGTCTGCCCTAGCACTTCGGGCACTCCGGATCGAGAAAAACGAGGCCTGAGAACGAAGTTTTGACCGAATACGCCACATGCCACTAAACGTGTCGCTAGAATCACTTAGCGTGACGCGATCACGGGCGGCTTTCGAAGGCCTCCCACGTGCAAAGTTGCTTGGAGTGGTCGCGCAATCACCTCGGGTGATGCCAGTATGGACTTAGACGACATACTGGACATCCGGGCCAAGTGCCAGGAAAAAGGCTCAAGGATCGGCACACAGATCCAGGAGGAGAGGCCGTACACATGTCAACTCGCACGCCCGAGGCGGAACCCCTGTTGACCCCCGCCGAGGTTGCCACCATGTTCCGCGTGGACCCCAAGACCGTGACACGCTGGGCCAAGGCGGGCAAGCTGACCTCGATCCGCACCCTGGGCGGCCACCGCCGCTACCGCGAAACCGAGGTCCGCGCTCTGTTGGCCGGTATCCCGAGCCAGCGTACGGAGTGATCTCCCCGGTCTGTGCCGATTCCGGGGGGAGCGGCCGGACGGGCTCCGGCCACTGAGGACAAGAAGTACCTGAGCGGGTCACCTAGACGGGGTGACCCGCTCATTCTCATGCGCTCGAAGGCCCACCGGCGGGCCGCACAGGACGAATCCGACCAGGGACGACCTGGACCCTCATCCTCGCCCACCCTGTCCGGAACGGGTCCCCCGAGTTCGACCGGAACACCGGTCGGATCAGTCCTCGATACGATCGTCCATCGCCGTGGTGCGCTTGCGGGCCAGGAAGGTCGCGGCCGCGCCACCACCCACCGCGACCACCGCGGCGGTGATCAACGCGGCGATCGAACTTCCGGTCGTCGCGAGGAGGCGACGGCTCGGAGCCGCCTCCTCCTCAGGCTTCTCCCCGCGCTCGCCGCGCTCCGCGCGTTCGCCGCCCTCATCATCGCTCTCCAGCTCGGTCGTGTGAGTGGAACCGATCGCCCACGCGTCCGCGAAGTCGACCGCGAACCCGTTCTCGGCGGTGGGGTCTCCCACCTGGACCCACACGGTCAGGGCGGAGCGGACACCTTCGCCCCGCCACCCCTCCTGGTCGTCCTCGAAGCCGCTCTCATGCTCGATGAAGCGGACACTGACGGGAACTTCCTCGGCGGTCTCGCCATCGGCGTCGAGGACCTCCAGAGTGTCCTCGGCGGTGTACTCGCCCTCGAAATCGGGGATCGGCGCACCGAAGGCGGTCAACTCCCCGTACTCCAGGGTGGCCTCGGTCCGGCCGTCGTAGCCCGCGGCCGCGGTGGACCGCACGTCCTCAAGGGTGAACTCGATCGAGTTGCCGTCGGTGGAGACGTTCTCGGACCCATCCTCGCCGAGGATCACCACGTCCTCGGGGGTCGGGGACTCGCCGGGCGAGGGAGAAGGCTCCTCGAAGGGTGTGTCCGGGGTGGGTTCGTCGGCCTGCTGCCGATCCCGATCGGGTGGAGTCCGCGAGCCGTCGTTCTCGTTCTCCGCCGGGTCGTCCTGTGGGGCCGGGGACCCACCCTCGGAACCGTCCGAGGGACTCGGGGAAGGCTCCTCCACACCGTCGGGCAGGTCGATCATGCCGAGGTCGACCAGATCCTCCACCCCGAGTCGGACCCGGGCCCGATCCACACTCGCCTGTGAGCTCGCGCCGGTCCCGTCCGCCACCATGGTCCGGCTCTCGCCCTGGACCCGCGCGTACCCGGCCAACGGGCCGAGGAGGGGATCCGCCGTGGACTCGTCCTGGCGTTCCCCGCCGAAACTGATCGCGGTGGAGTACCCGGTGACCAGATCGCCATCGGCCACCCAGGCCTGTGAACTGGCCCAGACCAGCGGACTCGCGGAGGCCGGGGCCGCGGAGGCCACACCGAACGCGCCCAGCGCCACGAACAGCGTTCCGCCGGCGATCAGTCGGCGGGCGGACGGTACGGCGGGAGTCACCACAACACTCCTGTTGTATCTGGGGGATGCCCGACCCGAGGGTCGGCGCCGCCCCGGCGACGATGCACCGGAACCGGGGACACGTTCCGACCTGGTGGCCGGGCGCGGTGTTTCGTGAAGATCCGAGGAGGGTCTCGAACCGGTCTGGGTGGGCGATCGGGTGGAAGCGGGTCGGATGGAACACCTGTGCGCATGGCGGTCCACACCGCGAGCCTAGCCCCTGGATCACGAAACGGAAACCGTTCCGCCGACGACGATGCCATGACCATGGGGTGACCGTCGGTGGACGCGGAGCGATCACGGGCCGGGTTCGGCGGGCCTTCGAGCGCAAGGAAGGACCCTGGGAACCACGGGGTTCCCAGGGTCCTCAGGACCATCCCACCATCAGTCGGTGGAACCGTCCGGGGCGACGGATCTCACTCAGCCCTCATCGGTCTCCTCGGCCGTGTCACCGTTCCTCTTCCGGCGACGGGCCAGGTAGGCGGCGGCGCCACCACCGGTGGCGAGCGCGACACCGGCGCCGATCAGGGCCGCGATGGGCGCGCCGGTGCGGGCCAGGTCCTCGTCCTTGCCCTGCTCACCGTCGCCCTTGTCACCGTCCCCGGGGTGCTCCTTGCCGTCGTCCTTCCCGTCGTCCTCGCCGCCGTCTCCTTCGTCGCCGCTGCCGCCCTCGTCACCATCACCTTCGTCACCGTCGCCGTCGTCACCCCCGCCGTCCTCGCCACCGTCGTCGCCACCGCCGTTGTCGTCGTCATCGTCGTCGTCGCCACCGAGATCTCCGTCGGTGGTGGCCGCGACGGCCTCCGCCAGGTAGAAGTCGATCCCGCCCAGGACACCGGCGTCGAACTCGGCGTAGAGGATGTTGAAGGCACCGTCCCAGACGACGTCCTCCGCGTACCGGTCGTCGAACTCGCCCTCGCCCTCCTCGTTGAGGACGGTGATGTCGATGCCCAGCTCATTGACGTTCTCCTGGACGGTGCCCGGGGAGAAGTCGGTGGTGTGGGTGCCGTCCCAGTTCTTGGTGACGGAGATGGTGGCGTCGTTGAACTCGACGTCGATGAGGAGGTCCTGGTCCTCGAAGGTCTCGACGGCGTCGTCCTCAGAGAAGGTGGTCACGTCGCCTTCGGAGGCCAGCAGTTCGGTGTCCGCCTCGCTCATGATGTCCAGGACGTCCTCCAGCGTCAGCCGGGCGTGGGCGCTGTTGACCGCGACGCTGGTGTGCGTGCCCGCTGCGTCCACCCGGACCTCGGTGTCGGCGTCGATGGTCAGGAAGCTCTCGGCCTGGAAGGAGTGGTTGTCCGCGGCCGAACCCTCCTGACCCTGCTGAGTGCCTTCCAGGTAGGTCTCCTCGCCATAGACCGAGGCGGTGCCGGAACCGTACAGAACGGTGTCGGCCTGGGCGGGCATGGCGGCGGCCAGACTCAGGGCGCCGAAACCGATGAAGGCGGCACTTCCCTGCAGGACACGACGCGCGGTGATGCTGTGGGTTCTACGCAAGACAATCCTCATTCGGATTCGTCCGACCCGGTTTCGGGTCGGCCTGGCCACGCGTTTCACCACCGAAAAGCGGGTGGGAAGGTCTCGGAACACGGAGTCGCGAGCCAGGATCGGTCGGGGGAGGGCGAGGGCGTTCAGAAGCTCTCTACCTGCGAGAACCGGAAGGGTTCGACCTGGAGCCAAGGAGGGACAGGTGGCCGGTGAACCTTCGTGTTACTTCCCGGTTCTCTTTCGGGAGACTACTCACCGACAAAGATCAAATCACGAATAAGAAGATCACGAACATATCACGATGACCATTTCATTGCGCTGAGTGATCATCACTGAATGAATGGGTGAAGTTTTATTCGGCCGGTAAACCTTCCCGAGTCGAGCGCGTCATTGGCGTTTCGGCAAGGAAGGGAACGCCCGAGAAAAGGGAAGAGGCCACAGAACTCCGCCACCTTTTCGTATAGCGATATCCTGAACTTTGTCCGGTTTCGGACCTTCGACATGGAACGTTCGTCCACCTTTGAGGGGGTACGGCCAGGTCTCGTCGACCCGCTAGGTTGTGGGCATGCTCGACTCCGCACCAACAGAGCGCCCGGGCCGTGTACGTGCCCTGGCCCTGCTCTCATTCGCGGTGCTGTTGACCGCGGCCTGTTCAGCACCCGCCGACGGTGCGCCGGACGGCGATCCCACGGCCGCCCCGCCTCTGCCGGGCCCCGAGGACGCGAACGGGGAGGACGGCGACGGTGGCGCCGACGACGGGTCCGCAGAGGGCCGGGACAGCGCGGCCGACAACGATGGCCCGCTGGGTGATCGGGTGGTGGTGATCGACCCCGGACACAATGGTGGCAACGCCCGGGCTCCGAGCGAGATCAACAGCCAGGTCGATGTCGGCAACGGCGAGAAGGCCTGCGACACGGTGGGGGCGGAGACCTCGGACGGTTACGCCGAACACGAGTTCAACTGGGAACTGTCGCTTCTGGTCCAGGAGCGGTTGGAGGCCGACGGGGTCGAGGTGATCCTCACCCGCGAGGACAACGAGAGCGTCGGCCCCTGCATCGACAGGCGAGCCGAGATCGGCAACGAGGAGGAGGCCGACGCCGTGGTGTCCATCCACGCGGACGGCGGCCCGGAGTCCGGTCGTGGATTCCACGTCATCACCCCCGGGGAGGTGCCCGGGTTGACCGAGGACATCGTGGAGCCCTCCGCCCTGCTCGCCGAGGACCTGCGACGCGAGTACCTGGAGGGCAGCGACATCCCCTACGCGGACTACCTCGCCGATGAGGGGCTGGACGAACGCACCGACCTGGGCGGGCTGAACCTGTCCACCGTGCCGAAGGTGTTCCTGGAGACCGGGAACATGCGCAACCCCGAGGACGCGGAACTCCTGAGCGACCCCGCCTGGCAGGAGAACGCCGCCGACGCCATAGCCACGGGTCTGGCCACCTACCTCATGCGCGGCTAGCGGACCCACCGGAAACGTTGCCGGTGTGACTCATGGGATCTCATCCCGGATGATCTTGCCTCTGGAAGCAAGATCCAGGGGGCAGGACGGACGACCTGGCGGCCGACGGTCCTTCTTCTTTCGGGCGCCGAAACGCCGAGGAGGCCCCGGTGGCACCGTGTGCCCCGGAGCCTCCTCGCGTCCACGAGGGACGCGCCCGGCGAACCGGTCCGCTCGATCCGGTCGACGTGATGGTCGAGCGGCGACCGATCAGCTCTCGGCGGTCGCGGTCTCGTCCACCTCGGCGTTGTTCTTCTTGCGGCGGGCGAGGAAGGCGGCGGCGCCACCACCGGCGGCGACCGCGGCACCCGCGGCGATCAGGCCGAGGAGCGGGGAACCGGTCGTGGCCAGCGGCTCGGCGTCCTTGACGTCCGAAGCCGGCAGCGTGTCCTTGTCGCGCTCCCTCGGCGGGGTCTTGTCGTCGCCCTCATCGTCCTTGTCACCACCATCGCCGCCATCGCCGCCACCGGTGTCACCACCACCGTCGGTCGCACCGGTGGTGATACCCGCGGCGCTCTCGGCGAGCGGGTAGCCGTTCACGATCTCACCGTCGACGGAGAAGGCCAGGTAGAGGTTGGTGTAGGCGTCGTTCCAGAGGAAACCGGCGTCCTCGGTCTGGGCGACGCCCTGGTCGACGACCGGGACGAGGTCGATCACGACCTCCTCACCGTTGGCGAGGGTGGCGACCTCGTCCGGCACGGACAGGTTCCCCTCGAACGCGTGGTGGGAGACGTCGCCGTCCCAGCTCTGGGAGGTGCTCACTGTGGCACCGGTGACGGTGGCCTCGATGAAGACGGTGTCGCCACCATCGACGAGCTCGGAGTTCTCCTCGTTCAGCTCGATGACCTCGTCGGCCGCGTCGTCGGCGGTCGTGTCCACCGTGTCGGCGGCGCTACCGGCGTCGGCCTCGGGGGTCGGCGAGGGCTCGGGGCTCGGCGACGGCTCGGGGTCGGCGCCCGGGGCGGGAACCTCGGTGTCGCCACCGGGTTCGGCACCCTCCGAGGGCAGGTCCTCGGAGTCCTGCGAAGAGCCGTCGTCGCCGTCCTGGCCACCCTCGACGGGCTCGGCGTCCTCGGAGCCGTCGGTCTCGCCGTCCTCGTCCGTCTCGTCGGCCTCGCCGTCGTCCTCGGAGTCGTCCTCGTCGGTCTCCTCTTCCTCTTCCTCCTCGTCGTCCGCCTCGGGGTCGAGGATGTCCTCAAGGTCGTCGAGGGTGATGAGGATGCGGGCCGAGTCGACGACCGTGGTGGCACTGGCGCCCTCGGCGTCGACCGTGGCGGTGGTGGTGCCGTCGACGGTCAGCCAGCCGCCGATACCGCTGGAGAAGGAGTTGGAGACCGTCTGGTCCTGGGTGACGTACGTTTCCGAGACACCGTCACCGCCGACGGCGGAGGCGTATCCCCAGCCGTAGGTGTCCGCGTAGGCCGGCATCGCGGTAGCGATACCGAGAGCGCCGAGAGCGGCGAAGGCCGCGCCGCCCTGAAGCACACGTCGAGCACTGAAACGAGCGTTCTTCAAGATCAATCCTTTTCGGATCGTCCTGGCCCGAGGGGGATCGGGCCTGGCCTGGTCGGGATTTCCACCGCGGAAAAACAACGCGCGGGAAACCTCGCAGAGGCTTCGACCAGGGTCGGATATGGGGGATCGGACAGGGCACACAGAAGCCCTTGACCTGGCGCAACGAAGCACGGGATCGACTACGACCCGCGAAAGCCAGGGCCGGAAAAGCCGTTTTCTTCATGCTCGCCTGCTTGACAAGAACAATACACAAGCGACGGACAGGCGATCACGGAACCGGGTTTCAGAAAGGACACGATGACGATCGACAATCACCATTCGTGACGGAGTTCGACGAATTCCGTGATTCTTCGAGAATCGTGTGAACCGTTCGCCGACACGAGCGTCTTCCATAGAAGGGCCCGCCGCGGGCGCCGGTGGTTCACCGCCTTTCCGGTGTCTCGCGTCACCCCGCCGGCCGCTCGGCCACGTCGTTACCCGACCTTCTGCACGGAACGGGACTTACGTCCACACTCGGCCAGAAACACCGGACGGCATGGCGCGGGCCACTCCATCTCGGCATAATGCGGTCCATGAATCCCCCGGCCACGGCCCTCCCCGAACCCGAGTTCGACCTCGTCCTGCGCGGGTTCGACCGCACCCAGGTCGCCGACCTCATCGAACTGGGTCTACGCGCCCTCGTCTCACCCGAGTCGGTCACGATCTCCGCCGAGCGACTGCGAGAACTCTTGCGCGCTCCCGAGTTCGACGTGGTGTTGCGGGGGCTGGACCGCGGCCAAGTGCTGGACTACCTTGACCTGCTCGCCGACCGACTCGAAGGTCGACCGGATGGCCGACAGGACGGCAACCGACCACCCGCGGGCCCCTGACTCGGCCCCTTCGACCCGCATGAACTGCACAATGGGGACCATGCCTCTGACACCGGCGGACATCCGCAACAAGAAGTTCCACACGGTGCGCCTGCGCCCGGGCTACAACGAGGAGGACGTCGACGCGCTCCTCGATCGGATCGAGGCGACCCTGGTCGCCTTGGAGGGCGGGCCGCGCAAGGGGCCTCTGATCACCGCCGAGGAGATCCGCAACTCTCGCTTCCGCACCACCCGGATGAGTCCCGGGTACCGCGAGGACGAGGTGGACGACTTCCTCGACACCGTGATCGCCGACCTCGCCGGGCGTGGGTTGGGCCAGCCGGCGCCCCCGCCGCTGCCACCGCATCCGACCCAGGGTGATCCGAGACGATCCCCCACCGCGGCGCCCGGACGTCCCGGGGTGGGCGGTCCCGCTGTCGGCAGGCCCGGAGCGGGTGACCCCCGTGCCGGAGGGCCACCGACCCCCCAGCCCCCGACCGGTCGGCCGGTGCCGACCGGCCCCCGGATGACCCCGGACGACATTCGCAACCAGCGTTTCGCCACCACCAGGCTGACCACGGGATACAACGAGCAGGAGGTCGACGATTTCCTGGACCGCGCCGAGTACACGCTGGGTGTGCTGCTCCAGGGTCGTCAGGACCGAGCCACTCTCACG
Source organism: Nocardiopsis sp. NPDC006832 (assembly GCF_040635885.1). Classification (NCBI taxonomy): domain Bacteria; kingdom Bacillati; phylum Actinomycetota; class Actinomycetes; order Streptosporangiales; family Nocardiopsidaceae; genus Nocardiopsis; species Nocardiopsis sp. NPDC006832. Next base: position 83,457 of record NZ_JBEYLC010000002.1, read on the forward strand.
TCGGGCGAGGTGGAACGGGCCCAGTTCGCCACCACTCGGGCCAGGCCGGGCTACGACCCCGCCCAGGTCGACCGTTTCCTGGACGTCCTCGCCGACGAACTGCGCCTGTACGAGCACCACTGACGAGCGCCCTGCGACACCCGCGCGGGAACACGCCGTCAGCGACACACCACGTCCAGGGAAGCGGAACGTAATATTCGAGTACAGGGAGTAGTCATCCCACGCCGCCGGCGGCTCCGGGAACAGTGAACCCGTGTCCACGGCGGCTTGAGGGGAGCAGCATGCAACACGCCACGCCGCCCGGAGCGCCCGCCCCGGCCTGCTCGGTCCACACGGTCCCCGGTCGCGCCACCATGTCCAGGACCCACCACACACCACGGCCGACCTTCCTCAACGATCATGCGCCCGAACTGTGCGCCGAGGATTCCGAGGACCACGTGGTGCTGTCCCCCCGGCACCCCTGGGAACGGCCGCTGTTCGCCCTGTGCACGGTGGTGTCGGTGGCGATCATGAGCGCCCTGTTCCATCTGCTGTGGTCGATTTGGTCGCTCCCGTGGGCCGTTACGGCCTTGGGGGCGGTGCCGTTGGTGTGCTGGTGGGCGAGCGGTCTGAGGTACGCCCGTGAACGCGCGGAGTCGGTGCGTGTCTCCCCCACCCAGTTCCCCGAGGTGTACCGCGTGGTGGTCTCCCTCGCCCGGGAGATGGGGGCGCCCAAGGCTCCAGAGGCGTACGTGCGGCGCGGGGAGGCGTCAGCGCGCACCGACGCCTCCGGGCACGGGCTGCGCAGGTACCTGGTGCTTCCCGGTGCCCTGCTCGATGGTTCCGGCCGGCCGCGCGACCCCGACGCGATGGCGTTCCTGGTGGCCCACCAGATCGGGCACATCACCTCCGGGCACACCGGCTACTGGCAGCGCCTCGCGATCCTGGGGGCCGAACTCGTCCCGGGACTGGGCTCGTCGTTGGCTCGCACGCGGGAGTACACAGCGGACGACCACGGTCTGGCGCACGTGCCCGAGGGCGCTTCGGCGGTACGGCTGTTCGCGGGTGGATCGAATCTGTACACGCGGGTGAACCTGGGTGAGATGGCCGCTCGGGCGTCGGTCGACCGGGACCCCTCGTTGTTCGTGTACCACTTGCTGTCGCGGCGGCCGGGCAACGTCCGGCGGATGGCCGCGCTCCGGGACCGCAGCCGCAGAGGACGCGTTCTCCTGTGAGACCGGGACGGTCCGACCGCTCCCCCGCGCGTCGGGCCTCGCGGTCTCGCCGGGGCTCACCGGAGGTAGTAGGGCGTGCCCTCGGGATGGCGGGCCTTGTGGATGCGTTCCAGGATGCGGTCGGCCATGGGCGGTAGTTCCTCCTGGGCGAACCAGCCGACCTCCAGGCTCTCGTCGTCGTCCGCGCGGGCCTCACCGCCGACGGGTCGGCAGCGGAAGGCCAGATCGAGGAACTGCACCTGGTCGCCGTTGGGGTAGGTGTGCGGTTCCTGGGTGATCACGGTGACCAGGCGCTCCACCTCGATGCGCACTCCGGTCTCCTCCCACACCTCACGGACCACGGCCGGCGCCGGCTGTTCGCCCGGTTCCAGGATCCCGCCCGGGGTGGCCCAGCGACCGTCGTCGGAACGTCGGTGCAGGAGGACCTTGTCCTGGTCGAGCACCACCGCGGTCACCCCGACCAGGGGCAGCAGATCGTGGCCGACGTGTTCGCGCAGGCGCTTGAGGAAGTCAGGGACCGGCATCCTCCGACCGTAGCGCGTACTCCTCGTCGAGGATCGACATCAATACCGCGTCGTGCCATTCGCCGTCCCAACGCAGCTGCTTGCGCCACACCCCTTCACGGACGAACCCGGACTTCTCGTAGGAACGCCGCGCGTTGGTGTTGAAGTCGAACACCTCCAGCGCCACCCGGTGGAGCCCCACGGTCTCGAAGGCGTACTTCAGGACGGCGTCGGTGGCGGCCGTGCCATGACCCCGACCGGTGAAATCCATGCTGTGCAGGGCGATCCGGTAGCCCACCCCGGCGTTGTCCGGGTCGAAGTCGATCAGGGCGCAGTCCCCGACACAGGTGTCGTCGGCGTAGATGAGCCAGTCGGCCCGGTCGTGGTGGTCCGGGCGGCTCGCGGCGAAGGCACGCAGTTCTTCCTCGGTGAAGATCCGGTGGGTGCCGGTGAGACGACGCACCCGCGGATCGAGGTCGAGGATCGCCGGAACGAAGTCGTCGGCGTTCTCGGCACCGAGCGGGACGAGCCGCACTCCGCGTCCGTGGAGGGTGGGCTGTTCGCGGAAGGGGTCGGGAGGCAGCATGATGGGAATCCAAGCAGCGGGCCCTGGCACGGGCAACGGGTTTTCCAGGAGGTCCTGTTGGAGAGGGTCAGCTTCCAGACCGTCCGGGAGACCAACCTGCGGTCGGTGTTGGGGACCGTGCGGGAGTCGGCTCCGTGTTCTCGGGCGGCCGTCGCGGCGAACACCGGTCTGAACAAGACCACCGTCTCCAGCCTGGTCGCCGACCTGATGGAGCGTGGGCTGGTCAGGGAGACCGGGGAGACCTCTCAGCGCAGGGTGGGCCGGCCCGGGGTACTGCTCGCCTTGGACGACCGGTCGGTGGCGGCGGTGGGGCTGGAGGTCAACGTCGACTACCTCTCGGTGGTGGCGGTGGACCTGTTGAACCGCGGACTGGTGGAACGCCACGTCCCCTTGGACGCCCGGGCCGAGGGGGCCGAGGAGTGCGCTCGGAGGATCTCCGAGGCGCTGCGGGAGGTCGCGGGGGATCCCGCGTTACGGGGACGCCGCCTGGTGGGGGTGAGCGTCGCCGTTCCAGGGTTGATCGACGTGCCGTCGGGGGTGGTGACCCGGGCGCCGAACCTGGGGTGGCGGGACGTACCACTGGGGGACCTGGTCCGGGGTTCCCTGGACGGGGTTCCGGTGTTGGTGGACAACGACGCCGACCTCGGCGCGATGGCCGAGTTCCGGTTCGGTCCGTGCGCGGGCATCCCGGACCTGGTGTACCTGACCGGTGAGGTCGGCATCGGCGCGGGTGTGCTGACCGGCGGTGAGCTGGTGCGCGGTTCCGGTGGGTGGGCCGGGGAGGTCGGGCACCTGGAACTGGAGCCGAACGGCCCGGAGTGCTCCTGTGGTCGGCGGGGTTGTCTGGAGGCTCTCGCCGGTGTGGGGGCGATCCTGCGCGAGGCGCTGCCCGGCTCTTCGGGGGGCGACGTCGCCGGTCTGGTCGCGTCGACGGTGGAGCGCGCCGAGGCGGGTGATCCCACCACTCTGGGCGTGTTGGAGCGGGCGGGCGAATGGCTGGGCCGTGCGGTGGCCGTGCTGGTCAACGTGGTCAACCCGGGCGCGGTGGTGTTGGGCGGTTACTTCGTACCGCTGGCGCCGTGGTTGCTCCCACGGTGTCGAGAGGCCGCGTTGGCGCGGTCCTTCGCCCCCGACGCGGGCGGTTGTCGAGTGGAGCCTTCGGATCTGGGGATGAGCGCGGCGGCCCGGGGTGGCGCCGCGGTGATGATCCACTCCCTGGAGACGGGAGACCTTCCGCTGCCCCGTTGACAATTAGTTGTGACTCTAGACAAACTGATCGCGTCCGGCCCCGGACCGACACCCCCCAGGAGCGCAGCCATGTCCGATCACCAGCCCACCCCAGAGGACAACTTCACCTTCGGTCTGTGGACCGTGGGATGGCAGGGCGTCAACACCTTCGGTGACGCCGTCCGCCCCCCGCTCGACCCCGTGGAGGCGGTCCGCCGCCTGGCCGAACTCGGCGCGCACGGCGTCACCTTCCACGACGACGACCTCATTCCGCGCGGCAGCACCACCGCCGAACGCGACGCGATCGTCGCCCGGTTCACCGCGGCCCTGGAGGAGACCGGGCTGACCGTGCCGATGGTGACCACCAACCTGTTCTCCCACCCGGTCTTCCGGGATGGCGGCTTCACCTCCAACAGCCGCGACGTACGTCGATACGCGCTGCGCAAGGTCATCCGCAACATCGACCTGGCCGCCTCGCTCGGTGCGCGGACCTACGTGTGCTGGGGCGGCATGGACGGCGCCGAGTCCGAGGCCGGCAAGGACGACCACGCCGCCCTCGACCGTCTCCGAGAGGCCTTCGACCTGCTGTGCTCGTACGTGCGCGATCAGGGCTACGACCTGCGTTTCGCCATCGAGCCCAAGCCGAACGAGCCGCGTGGCGACGTCCTGCTGCCAACGGTCGGCCACGCCTTGGCGTTCATCAACAGCCTCGAACACTCCGAGATGGTGGGGGTCAACCCCGAGGTCGGCCACGAGCAGATGGCCGGGCTCAACTTCGTACACGGCGTCGCCCAGGCGCTGTGGGCGGACAAGCTGTTCCACATCGACCTCAACGGTCAGCGGGGCGTGAAGTACGACCAGGACCTGCGCTTCGGCGCGGGCGACCTTAAGGAGGCGTTCTTCCTGGTCGACCTGTTGGAGCGGGCCGGTTACGCGGGCCCCAAGCACTTCGACTTCAAGCCGCCGAGGACCGAGGACATGTCCGGGGTGTGGGAGTCCGCCGCCGCGTGCATGCGCAACTACCTGATCCTCAAGGACAAGGCCGCGGCGTTCCGCGCCGACCCGGCGGTGGCCGTCGCGCTGGCCGAGGCCCGGGTGCCGGAACTGTCCGAGTCCACCCTGTCCCCCGGTGAGAGCGTCGCCGACCTGCTCAAGGAGGACCTGGACCTGGATGAGGTGGGCCGGCGCGGCTATCACTTCGAGCGCCTGGACCAACTGGCCCTGGAGCACCTGCTCGGCGTGCGCTGAACCGTTCCGTATCTCCATGTGAGCCCGTCACCGATCGATCGGTGGCGGGCTCATATGCCCACTTCGCTCTCCTGTCCATCAGATATCACTCAAAAGCCCTGTCCGTAGATGTCCCGTCGATCCCCAACGGGGATGACAAGGACACACACGACCGGCTGCCCGTCATCGTCCTTGTCCAGCGTGTAGACAGCACGGTAATCCCCGATCCTCAATCGCCAGCGACCATGCTGACCAGTCAGGGGTTTGATATCCAGGGCACTGGTGTCACCGGCTTCCAGAGCGTCCTGTAGCTCTGACAACTTGCGCAGGACCCGAACCGCTTCATCCTTGGGTATACGGCGCATTCTGCGCTTGGCAGCGGTTGTGAACCGAGTGACGTACCGGTTCACTCCGGACCTTGAGCAAGTTCGCGCGCCATCTCCTCCAGGGTGATGGTGTGCTCACGCCCTTCCCGCTCGGACTCGTCGGCAAGACGGTTCAGCCACTCGTCCTCCGCAGCTTGTTCGAGCCGAAGGAGACGCCGATACTCGTCCGCATCGACGATGGCCGCCGTGGCCTTGCCCCGCTGTGTGATGAAGGTCGGAGTGTGCTCATGACGTGCCCGCTCGATGGCGTCAGCGAAGTGACGTCGTACCTCGGACATAGTCGCGGTGACGGATTCACTCATGCATTCAATGCACCAGATGTACATCTATTACATCAGGCTCTGTGGAGGACCGTGCGACGGAGCGGACATGACCCCGAGGGCGCGTGACCGACCGCTGGAGGGCCGTGGTGGCCCCGAGGCGGCGGCCACGGGGCCTCGACGGGTTCGAGTGGCGGCTAGCCGGCCTGCCGTTTGGCCTCCAGGGCCTCCATCGCCGCGATCGCGGTGGCGACGGTCTGGTGGACCGGAACCTGACGGTGCAGGCCGACCAGGCGGACGACCTTGGTGACTCGTTCGTTCAGAGCGGCCAACGACAGTGAACCGTTCTGCTCACGAACGGTCCGGTAGGCGTTGATGATGACGTTCAGCCCGCTGGAGTCCATGAAGTCCAGCGCGGACAGATCCAGGATGAGCCACGGACCGTGGTCCTCGATCGTGGCCCCGATGTGTTCCTGGAGGTCTGCGGCGGTCGCGATGTCGAGCTCTCCCTCGATCGCGACGATCACGCTGCGGCTTTCGACCCGCGTGCTCAGTCCGAGCCTGTGCACGTTCACTCCTCCCGGCCCCACGTTCAGATGGTGAGGGGTCCCTCGCTTAACCATACGCAGCCCGACCGGGTACGACCACCGGGCCCGGCTCCACTCCCACAGAGCCGATCCGGTGCGGAGGGTTCCCTCGTGCCCGAGCGATCTGGTCGGTCGTTGGACACACACGGTATAAGCGAACCGCCGCGACGGGAATGGCATCGGGCAAGAAATTTTCGCCTCATGGGCGAGAACCTCGTTCCAGTGTCCGGGTTTCGACCGTTGACACTGGGTTATTTCACGACATCGGAACCGGTGCCGTCGGCTGCTCCCCGGAGGGCTTCGGTGTCCTCTTCGGACCGGTCACGTTCCGTACCCGCCTCTCGGACGCCATCACGCTGCGTGAAGGACTCCAGCAGAGTGCGAGCGGCCAGGGTGGGCGTGGTCTCCCCCGAGCGCACCCCCGCCTCCATGCCCGGGATGAGATCCGACACTTCCCGGTCGCGCAGGAAGGTGTCCATCAACTGATCCCGAACCTGGTCCCACATCCAACTGACGCCCTGGGCGCTGCGACGCTCGGCCAGGGCACCGTCGCTCTCCAGCACGGACCGGTGTTCGAGCACGGTCTCCCACACCCGATCCAGCCCGTCGCCGGTCAGGCCGCTACAGGTCAGCACGGGCGGACGCCACTCCGGGTGGACGGGCTGGAGCAGCCGCAGGGCCCTGGAGAGCTCCCGGGCGGCCTTGCGGGCGTCGTCGGCGTGCGGCCCGTCGGCCTTGTTCACCGCCACGACGTCCACCAGTTCCAGGACGCCCTTCTTGATGCCCTGGAGCTGATCACCGGTGCGCGCCAGGGTGAGGAAGAGGAAGCAGTCCACCATCGCCGCGACGGTGACCTCGGACTGCCCGACACCCACCGTCTCGACCAGGACCACGTCGAACCCGGCCGCCTCCATCAGCAGCATGGTCTCCCGGGTCGCCCGGGCCACCCCACCGAGGGTTCCGGCCGTGGGCGAGGGACGGATGAACGCGTTCGGGTCGACCGCCAGCTCGGACATCCGGGTCTTGTCACCGAGGATGCTGCCACCGGTCCGGGTGGACGAGGGGTCCACTGCCAGCACGGCCACCCGATGCCCGTTCGAGGTCAACCGGCCGCCGAGCGCGTCGATGAAGGTCGATTTGCCCACCCCGGGCACCCCGGTGATCCCCACCCGATGCGCCTTACCGGTGTGCGGCAGCAACCGCACCAACAACTCCTGGGCGGAGCGCGCGTGGTCACGACGGCGCGATTCCACCAGGGTGATCGCCCGGGCCAGGGTCGGCCGGTGTCCGGCCAGGACCCCCTCGGCCAGGGCGTCCACGTCCACCGAACGACTCCTGCGCGCCGTCACGGTCACTCCCCTTCCAGGTCCGTTCCCAGACGTTGTTCGAGTTCGTCGAGCAGGTCGATGGCGGCTTCGGCGATCACCGTGCCCGGCGGGAAGATCGCCGACGCTCCCGCCTCGCGCAGCTCCTCGAAGTCACCCGGGGGGATGACCCCGCCGACCACGATCATGATGTCCGAGCGGTCGAGCGCCGCCAGTTCCTCGCGCAGCGCCGGAACCAGGGTCAGGTGCCCCGCCGCGAGGGAGGACACCCCGACCACGTGCACGTCGGCCTCCACGGCCTGGGCGGCGACCTCTCCCGGGGTCTGGAACAGCGGGCCCACGTCGACGTCGAAGCCGAGGTCGGCGAAGGCGGTCGCGATGACCTTCTGACCGCGGTCGTGACCGTCCTGGCCCATCTTCGCCACCAGGATGCGGGGACGACGCCCCTCCTCCTCGGCGAACCCGTCGACGCGCGCCGTCACCCGGTCCATCAGCCCGGCCGCGTCGGTGCTGCCGGCCGCCTCGTCCTTGTACACACCCTGGATGGTACGGATCTGACCGGAGTGACGGTTGAAGACCCTCTCCATCGCGTCGGAGATCTCCCCCACGGTGGCCTTGGCGCGGGCGGCGTTCACCGCGGCGGCCAAGAGGTTGTCGGTGAGGTTCTCGTCCGCCTTGGACTCGCGTCCGGCGGCCTCGGTCAGCGCGTCCAGCGCGGCGCGCACCTCGTCGTCGTCGCGTTCCGCGCGCAGGCGGCGCAGCTTCTCCAGCTGTTCGGCGCGCACGCGGGTGTTGTCGACCTTGAGCACCTCGATCTCGTCGGCGGTGTCGGGCCGGTACTTGTTGACGCCGATCACCGGCTGACGGCCCGAGTCGATACGCGCCTGGGTGCGCGCGGCCGCTTCCTCGATGCGCATCTTGGGCAGGCCGGCGTCGATCGCGGCGGCCATTCCACCGGCCTTCTCGACCTCTTCGATGTGCGCCCAGGCCTTGGTCGCGAGCTGGTGGGTCAGGCTCTCCACGTAGTAGCTGCCGCCCCAGGGGTCGACCACCCGGGTGGTTCCGGACTCCTGCTGCAGCAACAGCTGGGTGTTGCGGGCGATGCGCGCGGAGAAGTCGGTGGGCAGGGCCAGCGCCTCGTCCAGGGCGTTGGTGTGCAGTGACTGGGTGTGTCCCTGGGTCGCGGCCATCGCCTCCACACAGGTGCGGGCCACGTTGTTGAACACGTCCTGCGCGGTGAGCGACCAGCCCGAGGTCTGCGAGTGGGTGCGCAGGCTCAACGACTTGTCCTTGGTCCCGCCGAGGTCCTTGACCAGACGCGCCCACAGCAGGCGGGCGGCCCGCAGCTTGGCCACCTCCATGAAGAAGTTCATGCCGATCGCCCAGAAGAACGACAGCCGCGGCGCGAACGCGTCCACGTCCAGACCGGAGCGCTGACCGGCACGGATGTACTCCACCCCGTCGGCGAGCGTGTAGGCCAGCTCCAGGTCGGCCGTGGCCCCGGCCTCCTGCATGTGGTAGCCGGAGATCGAGATGGAGTTGAACCGCGGCATCCGTTGGGAGCTGTAGGCGAAGATGTCGGAGATGATCCGCATCGACGGCGTCGGCGGGTAGATGTAGGTGTTGCGGACCATGAACTCCTTGAGGATGTCGTTCTGGATGGTCCCCGACAGCTTCTCGGGTGGCACACCCTGTTCCTCAGCGGCGACGATGTACAGCGCCAGGATGGGCAGCACCGCACCGTTCATGGTCATGGAGACGCTCATCTTGTCCAACGGGATGCCGTCGAACAGTTGGCGCATGTCGTAGATGGAGTCGATGGCCACCCCGGCCATGCCGACGTCGCCGGCGACCCGGGGGTGGTCGGAGTCGTAACCGCGGTGGGTGGCCAGGTCGAAGGCGACCGACAGGCCCTTCTGTCCGGCGGCGAGGTTGCGCCGGTAGAAGGCGTTGGACTCCTGGGCGGTGGAGAACCCGGCGTACTGGCGGATGGTCCACGGCTGGTTGACGTACATGGTCGGGTAGGGCCCGCGCAGGTACGGCGGGACGCCCGGCAGCCCATCGACGAAGTCCAGGCCGGCCCGGTCGGCGGGGGTGTAGAGCGGTTTGACCCCGATTCCCTCGGGGGTCTCCCATTCCAGGGCGTCGGCGGCCTTACCGGTCGCCTCCTCCAGGGCCCGTCGCCAGTCGGCGCCGCCCTGGGACCCCTGCCCGGTGAAGGCCGGTGGCTCCGGTGCGATGTCGGAGAAGTCGGGGATCATGAGCTCGCCCCCTGGGCGTCGGTGGTGCTGACGGGCGGATCGGTGATGAGGACGTCCACCAGGTCGGAGAGCAGGGCGACCGCGTCACAGCCCTTGTGGGCGAACACGTCCACCCCCGCCTCGCGGTAGGCGTCGCGCGGTGCCCCGGCGAGCAGGACCCGACGGGCACCGGCTCCCTTCAGGGCACGTGCCAGCGCTTCGGCGTGCTCGGCGTACATCTTGTCGGAGGAGCAGATGACCGCGACCCGGTGCCCTGAGGCGGCGAAGGCCTCCGCCGCGGAGCGCGGGTCCTCCAGCGGCCCCGGCGAGTCGGTGGTGATCCCACCGGCGGCGAGCAGGTTGGTGGCGAAGGACGCGCGGGCGGTGTGCACCGCCACCGGGCCCAGCGTGGCCAGGAACGCGGTGGGGCGGTGGCCGGTCTCGGTCTCCTGGGCGTCGCAACGGTCGCGCAGTGCCTCGTAGTCCTGCCCGTAGCGGCGTACCGGGAAGCCGTCGGCGGACGGTTCGATCCGACCGGGGTCGACCTCGCGCACCAGCGGCGTCTCGTCCAGGTTCGGGAACTCGCTCAGCCCGGTCAGCGGTGCGGCACGGGTGGCCAGGTCCTGTCGGCGGCGCTCCCACACCTTGTCGACGGCGGCACGCAGCTCACCGCGGGCGATGGCCTCCGCGACACCGCCGGACCGCTCCAGCTCCTGGAAGAAACCCCATCCGGCGCGATACAGGTCCCCGGTGAGGGACTCCACGTAGAAGGAGCCGCCGGCGGGGTCGATGACCCGCGCCAGGTGCGATTCCTCGATGAGCAGCGACTGGGTGTTGCGGGCGATGCGCCGGGCGAAGTCGTCGGGCAGCCCGAGGGCGGAGTCGAAGGGCGCGACGGTGACGGTGTCGGCGCCGCCCACCCCGGCGGCGAAGCAGGCGATCGTGGTCCGCAGCATGTTGACGTGCGGGTCGCGGCGGGTGAGCATCGCGTCCGAGGTGGTGGCGTGCAGACGCATGGCGCGCCGGTCGGCCGGCAGCCCGGAGACCTCCAGCACCTGGTTCCACATGGCGCGGACCGCGCGGAGCTTGGCGATCACCGCGAACTGGTCGGCGTTGGCGGCCAGTCGGAACTCGATCCGCCCGGCGGCGTCGGCCACGTCCAGGCCGGCCTCGACGAGGGCGCGCAGGTAGGCGGTGCCGGCGGCGATGGCCGCGCCGATCTCCTGGGAGTCGGACCCGCCCGCGTTGTGCACCAGGGTGCCGTCGGCGACGAACAGTCCGAGGTGCGGGTGGTGGGCGGCCCGTTCGGCGGCGAACCGTGCGGCGTCGGCCACCTCGGGGCGCTCGCCGGCCAGGGCGGCCGTGGTGAGCGGGTCCAGGCCCAGGTGGGAGATGACCCGACCGTCGGGGACGTCGGCGTCGGTGTGCGCCGCCAGCAGGGCCCGGGCCGCGTCGAAGGCCTCGGGGCCGGGTGCCCGCAGCACCACCGGAGCCAGGTCGAGGTAGACGTCGGCGAGGGCCTCTCCCAGCCGGGAGACCGGGAGACCGTCACCGCCCACGCCGATCCACAGCGAGGCGACGCCGTTCATCAGGTCGTTGTGGATACGCCTGCGCAGCTCGGCCGGGTCCGCGTCGTCGTGGCGCGCGCGGATGTCCCATCCGCCGGGCACGCCACCACCGGGGCGGTACCCGCGGGTGAACGGCGCCAGCCCGGGGTAACCGGGATCGGGCGCCGGCGGTGTGGAGGTGTAGAGGGGATCGATGTCGAACCCGTCGAGGGTGTGCGTGGCGAGCACCGATTCGGGCGTCCGCTCCAGGCGGTCCTCGGCGACACCGCTCTTGCGCAGCACCCCGGCGACGAGTTCGCGCCACCGCTCATGTGTGGCCGCCGGGAAACCCTCGGCCAGGTCGAGGGCCTCGGCGGACCCGCTCTCTGGAACGTCCATACTCCGAGATGGTAGAGAACACCGTTCGGTTTCGGTGATCCGGGGTGCGGTCCCCCGGAGAACGTGGCGGGGTCGACGCCCCGGCCCGAGAGGAGGCGATCGGCCGGCCCGGCCGCCACAGCGGCACCTCGGGATCCATCACCTACTTCTTGTCGTTCTTCTTGTCATTGGCCCATTTCAGCCGGATCACGCCGACCAGGACGAGAAGCATCAGGCCGATTCTGAGGCCCGCGGACACGAGCGCGACGGTCGTCCACGAATCGTCGCCCTCCTCTTCCTTCTCCTCATGGTCCTGGAATGTCTCGGCGACCATCGTGTTGTACTCCTTCACGAAGTCGTCCCGTTGGAACAGGCGGATCGACTCCGACAGCAGCTCGGGGCGCGTCGGCTCCACCCCGCCCTCCTCAGCCTTCCAATCGGCCAGACGGATGCTCTCCTGGGCCCCGTCTTCGGTTCCGGCCACACCGAATCCATGACCCATGTGGTAGACACCGTCGACCCCGGCCCGCGCGGCGATGAGCGCCGGCGCCTCTCCGGTCTCCTCGTCCACCTCGGCGAGCACGACGTAGACGGTCTGGGGCCCTCCCTCGACGTACGAGCGGATCTCATCGATCGTTTCGGCGCCCACGGCCTCGGCCATGTGGTCGTCGACGTACACGGGGTCCTCGCGCAGGGCCTCGGCGATCTCCGAGAGTTCGGTCGTCTCCCCTTCCGCCGTCCGGGCCCAGGCGTTCGAGCCCCACGGCAACGCGGTGGAGAAGAGGCTCACGACGGCGAGCAGGGCCAAGGAGCGAGCTCCCATGGGCTTCACTCTCCCGTCTCGTACCGCGTCCACCCGGACAGCCGTCCGCGGAGTAGGGGGTGGACCTCTAACTCGCGTCCTCCGCGGGGGCGTCGGTCTCACCGTCGACGTCGGAGTCGGCCTCGGGGCCCGGGCCGTAGACGAACCGTTGTCGGCCCTGGACGAGGATGGCGTGCCCGGTCTCCGTGACGGCCTCCACGTAGGCGTCCAGGTCGTCGGCGACCACGTCCATGGTCTCGGCCTCCAGCACCAACTGGTTGTCGCCGTCCTCGTTGGAGCGGGTGTCCCCGTAGACGAACCCGGCGTGTGCGAAGGCGGGGGAGATCGCTCCCGCCTCGTCTTCCAGGCCCCAGCGGATCTCGCCCGCCACCAGGTCGACGGCGACCATGGGAGCGCCGCCGCTGGCCTGGGACAGCAAGAGGGTGGCGGTGTCGGAGTCGTAGAGCCCTCCGGGGGTACCGGCCTCCTCGAAGAGGGCGGAGACGGGGTTGGCCCCGGGCTCCCGAAGCGTCCACAGGACATCGCCGTCGTCGATGTCGTGCGCGGACAGCGTCGAGGGCGCCTCGGGCTGGGCCCAACGCAACAGCATGACGTCCTTGGTGGGCTCCTCCTCGGGGGCCTCCTCGTCGACGTCCTCCCCGTCGGTCTCCTCGTCCCCGGTCTCCCGGGCCTCGGGGTCCGGGACCTCGTACAGTCCGAGGACCTCCGGGACGCTCATGGGGGCGTTGGACAGACCGAGTTCCTCGTTCTCGGTGTCCAGCGACCAGAGGTGCTCACCGGCCTCCTCGGGGGCGACCGAGTAGGCGTGCAGGCCCGATTCGGCGTCCTCTAGCAGGATCGTGTCATCCCAGGCGGAGACCGGAACGCCCAGCGGGTCGACCGGTTCCGCTTCGGTCTCCTCGTCCTCGGACTCACCAGGCTCCTCGGACTCCTCGTCCTCTTCGTCGGGCTCGGGTTCGAGGGTGTAGGTCCACAGCTCTTCGCCGTCGACGTCCAGCACCGTGTAGTCGCCGTCGGGTTCCTCGGCGCTCCACTCACTCGGTCGGCGCACCGCCAGCCCGTCCAGGTAGCGGTCCTCCTCCCCGGCGGGCTCCCACAGGGTCTGTCCGCGGGCGTCCAGCACGAACGGTCGATCGTCGGTGTCGCTCAGGGCCAGGACCGGGTCGCCCTCGGTGTCGACGTCGAAACCCCGGAAACGCGCCTCGCCCTCCCAGAGGAGGTCACCGGTGGCGGCGTCGTGCAGCAGGTGGCGGTCCTCGCCGCCGGAGCTGATGAGGAAGGCGCCGCCCACGGGGCTGATGCGCACTCCCATCGGGTCGTCGAGGATCTCGTGGACACCCGCGTCCTCGCCGTGCAGGTGGCGCAGGACCTCACCCTCGATTCCGGGCGGGGGTTCCCCCTCGAACTCGGTGGGGATGGGGGCGGTCTCCTGCTCGGCCGGTGACTCCGGGGGTTCCGGATCACCGGTACATCCCGCGACCATCAGCACCACGAGACCACAGGTCAGGGCCTGGGGCACGCGTGAGCTGCGCATTGACGGTCTCTCCCGATGAAACGATGATGATTACGGCAAATCCTAAGCCGCGAAGCGGTCAAGTGGATACACGGAGCCCACCACTCGTTACCTGTACGTGAGCACCGAACGTTCAGGCGTCCGAGTCGGGTTCCACCTCGATCACGGTGGTCCCCTGGACCTCGAACTCGGCGCGGCCCCCGGTCAGTTCGGCCAGGCGCAGCTCGAACGCGGGAAGCTCGTCCTCTGGAAGGGCCACCTCGATACGGACCCGCTCCTCGTAGGCGACGGCGCGAACGTTGAGCGAAGAGTCGCGCAGGTCACTCTCCAACCGCCCACCGAGGACGTAGTCGGCGTGGACGTCCACCACCAGCAGCGACCGGCGCTCCAGCAGACCGAACTCCTCCACCGCCGCCGACACGGAGTTGCCGTAGGCCCTGATCAGGCCGCCGGCACCGAGCTTGGTGCCACCGAAGTAGCGGGTGACGACCGCGACGGTGTCGGTGATCCGCCGGTGGCGCAGCACTTCGAGCATGGGCACCCCGGCGGTCCCGGCGGGTTCGCCGTCGTCGCTGGAACGCTGGACCCCACCGTCCTCACCGAGCACGTAGGCGGTGCAGTTGTGGTTGGCGTTCCAGTGCTCCTTGCGACGTTCGGCGATGAACGCGCGCGCGGCCTCCTCGCCGTCCACCCTGGCCATGGCGCAGATGAACCGGGACTTCTTGATCTCGATCTCGTGTTCGCCGCCGCGTCTGATCGTTCGCATGTCGCCTGTTCAGCAGAGGTCGTGGGTTCGACGCACAGTCTGCCGGCTTTCGGGACGAACCCGACGCTCAGAGGTCCTCGTCGTTGGAAGGGCGGTGACAACGGTGCCCCGCCGTGCGCATGGCCGCGCTCGCGGTGTTCGGCCCGGGCCTGACCGCGCCCCTCGGACTGGTACGGTCCCTTCGCCGGAGTATGCCGGGACGAGCTTGGAACCCCCACAGGGCGACGGACCCGACTCGACGCGTTCATTCTCCGCGAGCGCTTCGTTCCTCCGGGCACATCAGAATTTCCGCACTCGCTGTTATCAGGTACACACATTGGGTAACGTTGCGGACATCAAGCGACTATCTCCCGGGAGTCCCGACATGCGCACCACCTCACCCGCCGTGGGTCTGGCACTGACCGCCTTCCTCGTCGCCGGGTGCGCACAGGGAGCACCCACGACCAACGACGGCTCCGCTTCCGGCGCGGGCCCCTCGGCCCAGCCCACCGCCGAGCCCAGCGTGACGGCGTCGATCTTCCTTCCCCCGAGTGAGAGCACCGGCGCGGTCACCTACGACGAGACCGCCGTGCCCGAAGGCGCCACCGCCGACGTCCAGGTACGTGTCCAGGACGGGGCCACGTACGTACAGTTCACCGGAACCGGGCTGGAGGCCGACCGGGACTTCGGCGCCCACGTGCACACCAAGCCCTGTGGCGAGGACCCCGCCGACGCCGGACCGCACTACCAGGACGAGGTCGACCCGGCCGCGACGGAGGACGAGCCCTCCGCCGACCCGGCCTACGCCAACCCGGAGAACGAGGTGTGGCTGGACATGACCACCGACTCCAGTGGCAACGCCTACGTCACCACCACGGTCGACTGGGAGTTCCGCGAGGGGGAGGCCAACTCCCTGGTCCTTCACGACGAGCACACCGCGACCCACGAGGGCCACGCAGGCACGGCGGGCGACCGCCTGGCCTGCGTGACCGTGGAGTTCTGAGCCCCTAGTCGGGGATGAGCCGACGCAGGACGAGCTTCTCGCCCAGCGCCCACGCGGTGGAGGCGCACAGGTACAGTCCCGCGGCCAACGGCACGAACACCGCGACGAGCACGGTGAAGAACTGCAGGTAGGACAGGGCCCCGAGCATCGGCGGCCGAGCGGGGCCCACCTGCATGGTCGGCAACATGACGTACCGACGGCTGGCCCAGGCCACCGCCGCCAGCACGACCAGCATCACGACGAATACCGGAGCGAAGGAACCGCCGGCCAGGGTGGCACCTAGTTCGACCCCGGCGAAGGTGCGCCGCAACAGCTCTTCCGTACCGGGTGCGACCCCGATGAACAGCCCGTACAGGGCGAACATGATCGGAACCTGAGCGAGCCCCGGGAGACAGCCGGCCATCGGCCCGGTCCCCGCCTCGGAGTAGACCTTGCGTTGTTCGGCGATCAGCCTTTCGGGGTTCTTGCCATGGCGTTCGGTGATCGCCGCCAGACGCGGGGCGAGGCGGGCGCGCTGCTTCTCCGCGCGCACCTGCGCCACCCCCAGGGGCAGGAGTAGCACGCGCACGGCCACGGTCAGCGCGATCACCGCCAGACCGGCGGCGAAGGCCCCGGAGAACGGGGCGAGCAGGTCGGTCAGTACGGCGAGGGTCGCCGAGAGCACGTCGATGAGAGCCGCGATCGGCCCGAAGGTGTACAAGGTGGAAGGCCCTTCGTCCAGGTGGAGAGTTCGGACGTGGGCCGCTCATCGTGGATCGGGGTGCGCACGAGGCCGCGCCGGACACGGGAGGGGACGCGTGTCAGAGCGCGGGGCGGGACATGGTCACCGCGAGGCGCACGAGTCTAGAGAGCGGCCGGAAGGGCCTGTCCTGGCGCTCGGGGGCGTGGTCGACCCGCGGCGTCGGGATCGCGGAGGGTGAGGACGGGCAGTCGGGCGGAACGCCGCCGCATCGCGCGACCGGCGCCGGTGGCGCTGTCGCCGACCGGCCACGGGGCCGTTCCGTGCAGGACCATCCAGGTCAGGGCCGTGCCGACGGCCACCGCCACCAGCACGAGGGCCGGTCCCTGGGTCCCGAGACCGAGGAGCTCGGTGGGAAGGACGCCGAGGAGGAGGAAGTCGAACAGGGGAAGCAGGTAGTGCACCCGACCCCCTTCGATCTCGGTCACCGCAGCCACCGACCGCGATCACATCCGGCCACCATCATACGGACAAAGTCGCCGCTCGGCCAAGGGAGAAATTCCGCCGACACTCCGCCGACGTTCCACTCCGATCACGCGAACCTGTAGCTAAATGACACAGAGTAACCATCTCCGCCGTGTCTTTCCGGGCTCGCGCGAGCCTTCCGAAGAGGGGAACCCCGTGCCGATCCGCCCTGCGAACCTTGCCACCATGTCCGCGACCATCGCTGGAGCCATCTCGGGCATGTCCGACAAGGATCGGACCACCCCGGTCCGGGTCACCTTCGAGTCGGGACACGAACAGAACGTGGAGAACGGCGGTTGCCGAGTGTTGGAGACCGGCCAGGGCGGTGTCGTGGAGATCGAGGGGGACTCACGCTTCGCGTTGTTCGCCGGAACCAGCTGTCAGGGCAGCCGAACCCTGGCCTCCGGTCACGGCAGTGTCCGCTTCGGCACCCCGGTCCTGGCCGGCGCCATCGTCATCGGCTGACCCCGACCCCGGTCACTCGTAGACATCGCGACGGTGACCGACCTTCACCACCCACACCTCGATGACACCGTCATCGACCGTGTAGAGGACCCGGTGGTCACCGATCCGGATCCGGTAGCCGACCCTTCCTCGCAATGCCTTGACCCCTGGAGGGCGGGGGTCCTCGGACAGGCCTCTCACCGCGTGCAGGACCCGCTTGCGCTGCCGCTCTTCCAACTTGCGCAGTTGTCGAGCCGCGGCCGACGAGAAGTAGACCTCATACCGTGTCACCGGGGAGACTCCCGCTCGACCTGGTCGAGCGGGATCCGCTCTCCGTCGTCCTGCGCGATGGCGTCCTCGAGTTCAGCGGCGTCGCGAGCGTCTTCAAGCGCTTCGAGCAGCTCCAGGTCCTCAGATGAGATGAGCGCCGCCACCACGCGTCCACGCCGGGTGATGGTGACTCGTTCATGCCCATAGGAGACCCGGTTGAGAGTGTCGGAGAAGTTCTCTCTGACGTCGCCCGCACCCATGTTCGCCATGACATCAATCCCCTTGATCATGTACGTAGCGTACGTTTCGTACGTTACCCCTGTCCCTCGAACAGAAGAAGTCCTGCGACGTTCTCGGCGAGGTGGACACGGCCCCGGCCTCGTCGAGATCGACGATGGCGGTCATCGGCGGTTCCTTCGCACCGAGCGTCCGGGGAGGCGATCGGTGCGTCGACCGTCCCGGACGGTGAACTCGCCGGAGAGCAGCACGTGTTCGATACCCACCGGGGTACGGCGGGGGTCGTCGTAGGTGGCGCGGGCGGCGACGGTGTCGGGATCGAATACGACGAGGTCGGCGTGGGCCCCCAACTGAATGGTGCCGCGGTCGGCCAGGCCCAGGCGTTGCGCCGGCCGGGAGGTCAGGTGCCGCACGCATTCCTCCAGGCTGAGCAGGCCCAGTTCGCGAACGTAGTGGCCCAGGTAGTGGGGGAAGGTGCCCCAACCACGCGGGTGCGGCCGGTCACCGACGAGGATGCCGTCACTGCCGGCGGTGTGCGCGCTGTGCCGCATGATGGTGCGGATGTTCTCCTCGTTGCCGACCTGGAGCAGACAGCCGCTGCGGAGTTCGTCGGCGACCAACAGGTCGACGTACAGACGCCCCGGTTCCTCGCCCCTACGTGCCGCCAGGTCGGCGATGGAGTGCCCGACCGCCCAGGACAGGCCCGGGTCGGCGGTGCCGGTGACGACGAGGGTCCCCCAGTCCATGGGGACGCCGTGGTTGCCGTCGGTGCCCTTGGTCTCCACCTCCCGCAGGATCCGGCCACGGGTGTCCGGATCGCTCAACCGGTCGAGGGTGGCGGTGGTACCACCCTCCTGCGCCCAGCTCGGCAACGGAGCGGCCAGGTAGGTGGCGCTGGCCCGGTAGGGGTAGCTGTCGAGGGTGACGTCGAGTCCGAAGCGGACGGTGGCCTCGTCGATGGCGTCCAGGACCTCGCGGGCCCGCCCTCGGTTGCGGGGGAAGTTGACGTGGCAGTGGGCCAGGTGGAGCGGGACGTGCGCGCGGCGGGCCACGTCCAGGCATTCCTGGTAGGACTCCACGACCCGGGAACCGTAGTTGCGGTGGTGGGGGCAGTAGTAGCCGCCGGCCTCCCGGACCGGCCCGAGGAGGGCGACGATCTCGTCGTCGGTCGCGTACATGCCCGGGGTGTAGGTCAGTCCGGTGGAGAGTCCGTGCGCTCCGTCGGCCATGCCCTGGGCCACCATGGCGCGCATCCGGTCGAGTTCGGCGTCGGTGGGCGGACGGTCCTCGTTGCCCAGGACCGCCATTCGGACGTTGCCGTGGGGGACGAGGTAGGCGGCGTTGGTGGGGGCCCCACGGTCGACGCGGTCCAGGTACTCGCCCACGCTCCGCCACGTGTGGTCCAGGTCGGGGGTGCCGTTCCAGGCGGAGATCTGCTCGCGAATCGGTTCGACGGTGTCGTCGGTGACGGGGGCGTAGCCGAGTCCGTCCTGGCCGAGCACTTCGAGGGTGACGCCCTGGCGGACCTTGGCCTCGTGGGCCGGGTCCGCGAGCAGGGCGAGGTCGGAGTGGGCGTGCATGTCGACGAAGCCCGGTGCGACGACGAGGCCGCTCACGTCGAGGGTCTCACCGGCGGATCGAGCGGATCCGGGCGAGACTATGTGGCTGATGCGGCCGTCGCGTAGGACGAGGTCGGCCAGGCGGGAGGGGCCGCCCGAGCCGTCGACGACCCGTCCCCCACTGAGTACGGTCTCGGGCTGCACTGTTCCTCCGTTCGGGTCACCGTCGCCCGGCGCGCCGAAGCGCGGGTGTCGGTGTGGCCCAAGATACGCTTACGGGCAAATAATTGGTAACTTTGTTGCCAATAAAAGTGCCCGTGGCCGCCCTGAGTCCGCACGAGCAGCGGCGCGCGCATGTGCACGCGACCCTCCGACCGAAGGAGACCCCATGTCCAAGCAGGCGGTCCAGACCGACCGGGCCCCCGTCCCCGCCGGTGCCTACAGCCAGGGCGTCGTCGCGGGCGGATTCCTGTTCACCGCCGGGTTCGGCCCCCAGGACCCCCGGACGGGGCGCGTCGCGCCGACCGTGGGCGAACAGACCGCCCAGGTCCTGGCCAACATCGCCGCCGTCCTGGCCGAACACGGGCTGACCTTGGACGACGTCGTCAAGGCCACCGTCCACCTGGAGAACCTCAGGGCGGACTTCCCCGAGTTCAACGCCGTCTACGCGGAACACTTCACCGCCCCCTACCCCGTGCGGACGACCGTGGGCTCCGACCTCGCGAACATCCTCGTCGAGATCGACGTCGTCGCCAAGCTCAAGGACTGAGGTCGGGCCGCCCCGGAAGGCCCCGGGGCGGCCGACCCGCCCTTCGCGGTACCTACCCCGAACGGCGGGCCCTGACCACGAGGTCGTGAACGGTGTAGGTGACGTCGTCGATCGTCTGTCGCCCCGGGCGGGACTCGTCGACGAGCACCCGCCACTCCCCCTCGGTGAGCGCCGTGGTCACAGCCTCGCCCTCGTAGAACAGTTCCGGCATGGGCGGCCGAGGCACCCCGGTCTTCAGATCGCTCGGGTGATGCGCGACGACCAACAGCTCGCCACCGGGCGCCACCACCGCGGCCAGGTCGGCGAACAGGCGCGCCCGGGGGTTGGGGAGCATGTGCATGAACTGGGCCGTGACCAGGTCGAAGGGCGGTCCCGGCGGAGACCAGCGGGTCACGTCGGCCTTCAGCCACGTGACTCGTTCGGAGATCTCCGCGCCCCGCTCCCGCGCGTGGGCCTCGGCGCGGTCCAGTGCCACGGACGAGATGTCGACCGCGGTGACCCGCCACCCCCGCTCGGCCAGCCACAGGGCGTCGGCCCCCTCCCCACTGCCCACGTCCAAGGCGCGTCCGGGTTCGAGTCCGGCGACCTCCGCCACCAGATGACGGTTGGGCTCACCACTCCAGATCCGGTCCTTGGACCGGTAACGCTCGTTCCAGAAGTCCTCGCCCATCTCTTGGGGCGCGGCTCCGTGCTCCTGGGTCATTGATCGACCACCTCCGACCACACTCTCGTCGTCGGCGATCCGCGTGGCCACTTCCCTTGCCGGTACGGCAACGGGCGTTCGCCCCGGCCGGCACGAGCACGGGAGCTCTAGGGATCGTCCGGGTCCGGGGTTCCGAGGTCCTCCAGGCACAACTCCAACATGGCCTGGATCCGCGCGGTGAGCCGCGTGCGGTCGTGCCCGCGCAGTGCCTCACCACCTTCGATGCGTCGGACCCGTCCCAGGCCCAGCCACACGGCGGCGAGCAGGGAGGCGTGCACCTCGGCGTTCTCCCGCCCCAGGTACTCGACGAGTGGTTCGATGAACGCGCTCTTGAGTCGCCCCTGGTAGACGGCCTGCAAGTCCGGATCCCCGGCCGAGTGGTCCAAGGCCCGCTGTAGTGTGCTCCCCTCCCCGTGCAACCGCCCCACCGCGTGCTCGGCGAGTCGACGAGGTAGTTCCTCGACCGGGCCGTCGGTGATGAGGCGGGGAAAGACGCCGTCCTCGCGCAGGATCTCGGTGAGCAGCCCGGCCTTGGAACCGAAGTACCGGTTGATCAGCGCGACGTTCACCCCGGCGTGCGAGGCGATCATCCGAGAGGAGACCGAACCGAACCCTTCCTGTGCGAAGAGCTCCTTGGCGCTGGTGAGGATGCGTTCCCTGGTCACCTCACGGCGGCGCGTGGGGACGGTGGCACCGCTTCCGGTCGCGTCCGGACGCTCCATCTGCACCCCTTGGGGCCTCGATCCGACTTTCAGGATTCCAGGGTCCCACCTCCGTGGACCCAGCGCATACCGGCGGCGTTCGAGTGACGCCGACTTGACAGGTCAACAGCGTTTACCTATACCTGAATCCGGATGCCGCCCCCCGGTTGTCGTGCCGTGGGGCTTTCGTGCGTCCGGAACGGGGAACCCATGGAACAGTCGCCGCGCGCAATGTCGAAGACCCGAGAACCCGTCCCGAAGGCGAAAACCCCCGAGGATCCCGCGGCGGCACCGACGTCCGGCCCCGTTCCCGAGACCCCCGACTACCCGCCACGGCCCGTCGTGCGCCGGATCATGGTCGGTCTCGTGTTGGCGATGCTCACCTCGATGCTCACCAACTCGATCATCGGGACCGCGTTGCCCACCATCATGGGCGAACTCGGCGGACAGGATCGGCTGGCCTGGGTGGCCACGGCGGCGCTGCTCACCATGACCGCCTCCACGCCGGTCTGGGGCAAGCTCTCCGACCTGTGGGGACGCAAACTCCTCTTCCAGATCGCCCTCGGCGTCTTCATCGTGGCCTCACTCGCCGCCGGATTCGCCCAGGACATCAACTGGCTCATCGCCGCGCGAGCCCTCCAGGGACTGGGGGTCGGCGGGCTCGCCACCCTGCCCAACATCATCCTGGGCGATGTCGTCTCCCCGCGTGAGCGTGGCCGCTACAGCGGTCTGATCGGCATGGTCTTCGGTGTGTCCACCGTGCTGGGCCCGCTGGTCGGCGGCTTCCTCGTGGACAGCCCCCTGGGGTGGCGTTGGTGCTTCCTCATCACCGTTCCACTCGCCGTGGTGGCCTTCACCGTCGTCCAGTTCATGTTCCGGATGCCGTTCGCCCCGCGCCGTGAAGCGCCGGTGGACCGGCTCGGGGCCGCACTGATCTTCTGTGCCGCCAGCACGGTGATCGTCCTGCTCAGCCTGGGTGGGACCCAGTTCCCGTGGAACTCGCCGACCGCCTACGTCATGGGAGCGGGCGCGGTACTGCTGACCCTCACCGCGGTCCTGGTCGAACGTCGCGCCGCCGAACCCATCATCCCGACCCGCCTGTTCCGGGACCGCACCTTCGTGCTGGCCTCCGCGGGCTCTGTGACCGTCGGCATGATGATGTTCGGGCTCATCATCTACATGCCGCAGTACCTGCAGATGGTGCACGGCATGAGCCCCACGGTCTCCGGACTGATGACGCTGCCACTCGTGGGTTCCTTCCTCACCACCTCGATCGGCTCCGGGTACGCCATCAGCGGTACCGGCCGCTGGAAGGTCTACCCGGTGGTGGGCATGGTGCTGTGCGTCATCGGTTTCACCGTGCTGAGCCTGGCGCAGGTCGACCCCGGGCTGACCACGATCGTCGTCGGGCAGATGTGCGTGGGCCTGGGCTTCGGACTCAACATGCAGATCCTGCTGTTGGCCACGCAGAGCGCCCTGCCGCTCCGTGACATGGCCTCCGGGACCGCCTCGGTGACCTTCTTCCGGAACCTGGGCGGCGCCATGGGCGTGGCGGCCTTCGGGGCGGTGATGGTCGGTCGACTCAACGGTGAGCTGGCCGCCGCGGCCACCGCGGCCAGGGAGGCGATGGTCGCCGACCGGATCGAGGACGTCGACTCGGGCGCGGAGGAGCTGTCGATCGGCCTGGAACAGGCCGCCGAGTCCGCCCAAGGGTCGCCCGAGCTGGTGCACTCCCTGCCCGAGCCCGTCCGAGAGGTGATCGTGGGCGCATTCGACCACGCGATGCAGGGTGTGTTCGTCGCGGGGATCCCCATCGCCGTGATCGGGCTGGTCGCGGTGTCCTTCATGAAGGGGGTGCCGTTGCGCGGCGGAGGTCAAGAGCGGCGCCAAGGATGACCCGGGTCATCCCATGACCGGGTCGTCCACACACCCCCGGGTTCAGAGGTAGCGGCGGAAACCCTCGGCCGAGTCGTCGAAGCCCAGGTTCCGGTAGAAGTGGTGCGCGCCCTGCCGGCTCTCGTGGGAGAGCAGCTCGACCTTGTAGCAACCCGCGCGGGTGGCCCGGTCCAGGGCGTCCTCCATGAGGGCCCTGCCGATGCCCTGGAAGCGGGTCTCGGGGTCGACGACGAGGTTGTCGACCACCGCCCACGGCTGGGCGTCGTGGGTCAGGTTGGCCACGACCATCAGGTCGAGGGTCCCGATGATCTGGCCGCGGCGTTCGGCCACCAGCACGGTGCGATCGGGGTCGGTCTCCATCCGGGTCCAGGCCCGGACCGCGGCGGAGGACATACGAACGTGCGCACTCCGCGTATGGGTGGTGTCCCCGAGTTCACGCAAGAGGCGCAGGATCGCACCGAGGTCGGACCGAATGGCCGCACGAATCATCATGGCTTTCGGCATCGTAGCCGACAGCCTGCTACAAGGCGGAC
Source organism: Nocardiopsis sp. NPDC006832 (assembly GCF_040635885.1). Lineage (NCBI taxonomy): Bacteria > Bacillati > Actinomycetota > Actinomycetes > Streptosporangiales > Nocardiopsidaceae > Nocardiopsis > Nocardiopsis sp. NPDC006832. Next base: position 107,337 of record NZ_JBEYLC010000002.1, read on the forward strand.
GACACCCTACAACCAGTCACAAAACGCCGAGGGCGGGACGACCGTCCCGCCCTCGACCCGCCACCTGGCGGAGTGCTTCCCGACGAACCCTCAGGGTTTGCGGATGACCCGCACGCCCTCGTCGTTGGTCGGAGGCTGCTGCGGGCTCTCCGGACGACGGTAGACACCGGTGAGACCCGGGTCCCCGGTTTCGGTCGGGGACTGCTCCTGGCCACTCTGCGGCTGCTGCGGACCTCCGGGGGCCTGCTGTGGCCCACCCTGCGGACGCTGGGGACCGCTCTGGGGCTGCTGCGGGCCACCGGGCGGCTGCTGCGGCGCGTTCGGCGGACCACCCGGAGCGGGCGCGTTGAAGCGGGCCCCCTGCGGCGGCTGGGGCGCCGCAGGCTTGGGCTCTCCACCCTTGCCCTCGTCCGGCCGACCCTGCTCGTTCTCGGGCAGCGGTTGAATGCGCACCGTCGCCTCGTCCGGAGCCTGCGGCGGCGTCTGAGCGGCGGCCTCGTCCTGCTTCGGCTCGGCCTCCGGGGTCTTGGCCTTGGGAGCCTCGCCCTCCGGGCCCTTGGCCTGCGGGGCCTTGTTCTCGGCTGCCTTGTTCTCGGGCGCCTTGTTCTGCGGCGGGCGTCCCTGCGGTCCCTTGGGCCCGGTCTTGGGAGCCTCGGCCTTGGGCTTTTCCGCCTCGACGGCGGCCTCGCGCGAAAGACCGATCTCAAGCGCGCCGGCCTTGTCCTCGGCGGTGACCAGCTCGGCGAGCGTCGAGTGCATGTCCTTCAGACGACGCAGCGCCTCGGCGTGCGTGGCCGTGAGCGTGGCCAGTCGACGATCGGCCGTGTCGTGGATCTTCTGGGCCCGGGCCTCGGCCTCGTTCAGCCGCCGCTCGCCCTCCTGCTTGGCCTGCTCGCGGAGCTGGTCGGCCTCCTTCTTGGCGCCGGAGACCATCTCGGTGGCCTCGGTGCGAGCGGAGGAGACGATGCGCTCGGCGTGCTCCTCGGCGTCCTTACGGTGTTTGGAGACCTCCTCCTCGGCCTTCTTCTGGGCCTCCTTCACCTCGGACTCGACCCGGGAACGACGCTCCTTGGCCTCTTCCTCGGCGATCCGCAGGATCTCCGCCATACGCTCGCTGATCTGCTCGTGCTCAGGCTTGACCTGGGCCTTCTCGCGAGCGATCGCGAGGTCACGCTTGTACTGCTCCAGTTCGTCGTCCATCCGCTGAAGACGTTCGCGGAGGTCCTTGAACTGATTGTCCATTCGGACGTAGTAGTCGTCGACGTGCGCCTTGTCGTAGCCGCCCTTGCGCACTGTCGGGAACCTGTCTTGCTGCAGTCCGCCGCCCGGCAACATATCGCTCATGTGCCTTTCATGTCCTTAACACCGTTGACTGCACGTCGCTGATGGTAAAACTGCGCCATCTGTTTAAAGAACACCCAAGGCGTCCCCCTGTGCGAGTTCTGCCCTCAAGTGTCTGTTTCATGCACCGGCTCGGCTCGATGAGGGGCATCGGCCGAGAGCGGAGCGTAACGCCGTGGACACCGTCCAAACGACCAAGGTAGACACGGTCCGCGCCGCCGCGTCAAGATCCCTGACGGGTACTTCACCGTGCGGACCCTGGTCACCTACTTACTAAGGTATGCGCGATCATCCCCACACGGGGGCCGAGCGGTCAATTTCCTCCGCGTTCGGCCTCAGGGGAACCGACCTCGGAAAGAAGGACGTGACATATGGGCAGCGCGACGGACGACGGTGGCGTGGGCCGGGGCGGAGGCCCGCTCATCGGGGGCGCCCCCTTCGGCGAGCCGGAGATCGATCCCACCGCCTGGATCGCCCCGGGAGCGGTCGTGGTCGGCCGCGTCCGCCTGGGTGCCGAAAGCAGTGTCTGGTACGGATCCGTCCTCCGCGCCGACACCGAGGACATCGTGGTGGGTGAGAAGGTCAACATCCAGGACCAGTGCGGGCTGCACGCCGACCCCGGACAGCCCGCGATCCTCCACGACAACGTGAGCCTGGGCCACAAGGCGATGGTGCACGGCGCGATCGTCGAGGAGGGTGCGCTCATCGGCATCGGCGCGATCGTGCTCGGCGGCGCGCGGGTCGGCGAGGGCGCTCTCGTGGCCGCCGGTTCCCTGGTGGCCCCCGGCAAGGTCGTCCCACCGAACACGCTGTGGGCGGGCGTTCCCGGCAAGGTGGTCCGTGAGCTCAACGACGACGACCGCCTGGTGCTGGAGCACACGCCGACCGCGTACGCGGCCTACGCCGTGCAGCACCAGGACGTCACCTGGTACTGAAAGGCGGGGTCGACGACCTCTCCCATGCCTCAGGGGGGTGGGAGGCACTGGGACTTCGCCGCGCCTCCCCCGGAGGGAACGGACACCGTGTGACTAGCTCGGGTGGGCGGGCGGGTGGCCCACCCGAGTCATGCGCGAGGAGCACCCTCGGACCTAGTCTGGAGAGTGCTCGTCCCCTGTCGGAGCGGACCGCCTCGCGTCCGCCCGAACGCCAAGGGTGTGGGCGTTTCCGTCCTGCCCGGCGACACCGTCGTCCCTCGGAGGTGAGCACCGATGAACCACGGCGTCGATCTGTGTGAGCGCCTTCACGACCATGTCGCCCTCGACGAGATCGAACTGTACGCCGAGGTCCTGACAGCGGTCGCCGACACCGATCAGAGCCTGAGTCTCGACGAGATCGACCGTGCCCTGGGGATCGTGGAACATCCCGAGGGCGACCACGGGGGCACCCCGCCGGCCGGTGGGACACCGTGCCCCGAGCCAGGACGGGAAGAGCCCGATCCCCGTGCCCCGGAGCCGACGCCTCCCGAAGGAGCGTCCCCACGCGGTGCCGGCATCGCTCCGGCGCCCCGCCCTCCCGATCCACGCTCGGAGCGACCACCGGCGGACCTGAAACGGAACGCGACCCTCACCGGCACCGGCCACGGACCGATCCCGTTGGGACCATCCACCCCTTGGGCCCCGCTCCAGGCCCTCGGGGACTTCCACACCCACCGCGCACTCCAGGGCCCCCTCCTGCGCAGGCTCGCCCCCTGGTACATCTGACCGCCGGCGGCGCCCCTCCTCGCTCGATCGTCGGGTTCCCGATCGAAGCGGCCTGATCCGGCCACCTCCGGCCCGCTCCAACGGCCCCGCCACCGGGTAGTGACCCTTCTGACCCCTCGGTCACCCCGGTCACGACCGGCCGCCCCCGCAGGAGCATGGATGCGCGAACCCGAAAGGCCCGCCCCCGAGACCCGGCGGCGCCTCGACCTCCACGACACCGACGACTCCGAAGAGCCGGACAACGCGCGCAAGGTCACCTTCACCATCGCCGCCGCGGTGACGATCCTCTTCCTCCTGATCACGGCGGCGGGTGTCGGATGGTTCCTGTCGCGCGACGACGCCTCGACCGACCCCGGTGACGCCTCGGGTGACGCCTCCGCGTCGCAGGACTCAGGCGAGGGCGGGGAGAGCGAAGCGGGCCGGACTCCGGTCGAGACCGGCACCGTCTCCGACCCGAACGCGGGGTTGGCCTTCCAACTCCCCGGTGAGGGCTGGCGGCGACTCGGTGACGACCAGGTGCCATCGGAATACGACACCTACTCGATCCATGGTTCACCAGAGGATCCGGAGGCGATCATCGTGACCGGCACCGAGGAACTCGGCCCCCTCGAACCCCTCGCGCTCACCGCCGTGGACATGGCCACGGACATGGTCGGCCAACTGGTCGCCGAGGAGGGCGACCTGTGGATCGAACCGGACGGCGCCACCGAGGTGGACGGCGTTCCCGCGTTCGGGGTGACCATGGGCAGCGACTCGGGTGACGGTGCGAACACCTACGGAAGATTCCTGGTCATGGAGCTCGGCGGCGACCAGGGCGCGTTCATGCTCGGCTTGAACACCGGCGGAGGCGACGAGGTCACCGACGGTATCGATGCCGCCTTCGACTCCGTGGTCACCCTCTGACGGAACCGACCCCCCGGATGCTCCGCGACACCCCGGTCCAGGGTGTCGCGGGGCAGGGAGGCCCACGCGTGGGGTCAGAGCGGCAGGACCGCGCGGAGCAGGAAACCTCCGTCCCTGGTGCGGGAGCCGGAGACCGTCCCCCCGTTAGCGGAGACACGTTCGGCGAGCCCGGTCAGCCCGTTGCCACCGTTCTCGTCCCGCACCCGTTCCCGGGCGTGGTCGTTGTGCATCTCCAGCACCAGGGTGGCGCTCTCCCCGGCCTCCCCTCGGGCCAGGGTGAAGGTGATCTGGCATTCCTCGGCGTCGCTGTGTCGCAGCACGTTGGTGCCTCCCTCCCGGACCACCCACGCGGCCGTCGCCTCGACCCGCTCCGGGAGTTCGAGTCCCTCCAACCCGATGACCGTGGTCCGGGTCCCTCCGGTCTCCAGGATCGAGGAGACCGAGGCGACCTCGTCGGCCAGGTCGGCCTCCCTGTGGCCGCTCACCGCCGATCGCACCTGGCCCAGCGCCTTGCGGGCCAAGTCCTGGACCTCCGCCAGTTCGACGGCGGCGCGATCCGGAGCGCGGTCCACCAGACGGCTCGCCAGCTGGGCCTTGACCGCCAGGGCGGACAGGCTGTGCCCGAGCAGGTCGTGCATGTCCCGGGCGAAGCGGAGTCGTTCCTCGGTCACCGCGAGCCGGGCTCGGGCCCGCTGGCCGATGACCGCCTCACGGCTCGCGTCCCAGAGCCAGATGGTGAGCAAGGTCGTGCCGACCAGCACCAAGGCGGCCACGACCGCCCCGGCCCAGACCACGAGGTACAGGGGGAGGTCGGTGATGGGCACGGCGTAGGTCGGCAGCAGCACCAGCGGGGAGAACAGCAGGGCCACAGCGACGATGAGGGTGGTGCGTCCGTGCGTCAGGAGGGCGCCGACCGACCACCAGAGGGCGATCGTGAACAGGCTCGCCACCGGTGAGGCGAGCAGGACGGCCGTCGCCGCCAACAACGCCAGAGAGGTCCAGTAGAGCCTCGGTGAGGGGGACCGGTCGCCGTCCAGGCGCTCGCGCAGCAACAGGATGAGCAGGACGATGTTGGGGACGCAGAGCGCCACCCCGAGCGCGGACCGCCACATCGGGCTCTGTCCCGACGCGCTGAAGACCAGGTCGAAGAGTGGGAAGAAGGCCGTGGACAGGCAGCTGCCGCCGAGCATGACGAAGTTGATCAAGCGCGTGATCCGGAAACGACGGTCGGCCCACCGTTCCCTCCCACTGCTCGTCTCGCCCTGGACGCTTCCAGAGGGCGCCACGGCGTCCGCTCGCGGTGGGGCCGGCGCGATGTCCGCTCGCGCGGTGGCCGGCACGGTGGCCGGTCGCACCGGGTTGCGGGGGGCGCTCTGGAGCGAGGCGTTGGAGAGCGGGACGACCGTGCGCAGCCGGAAACCGCCGTCGGCCGTACCGGTCGCCGTCAGTGTGCCACCGACACGCTCGACGCGTTCGGCCAGCCCCGACAGACCGCTGGCCGAGCCCGTGTCCTCGACCTCACCGACCTCGGCGCCGTCGTTGGCCATCTCGATGACCAGGCTGCTCGGAACGTCGTCGGCCGCCTCCACCACGGAGAACCCGATCCGACACCGGCGGGCCTCGCTGTGCCGCAGGACGTTCGTGCCGCCCTCGCGCACCACCCACGCGGCCAGACCGGCGGTCTCGCGTGGCAGGTCCAACCCGCTCAGGCCGGTGACCGTCGTGACGGTCCGGTTCTGTTCCAGGACCGCCCGGACCGAACCCACCTCGGTCTCCAGGTCGAGGTCACGGTAGCCGCGGACCACGGATCGCACTCGCTGCAACGTTCCCCGGGCCGCCTCGTGCACCTGGTCGATCCTCAGCCGTGCGTCCTGTGGGTCGGTGCGCAGGACCCGTCCCGCGTGCTCGGCGCTCACCGCGAGTGTGCTCAGTTCCGTGCCGAGAAGGCCCCGGATGTCGTCGGCGAAACGGAGACGTTCCTCGCTCACCGCCAGCCGGGCCCGGGCCTGGGAGCCCTCGACCGCCTCACGGGTCGCGTCCCACATCCAGAAGGTGGCCACGCAACCGGACCAGATGATCAGCATGAAGAGGACCGCGAGGACGAAGTCCGCCCCCAGTAGGAGGGGCGAGTGGCCGATCGGGTCCAGCAGGACCCGGACCCAGGGCAGGACCACCAGGAGCGGACTGATCCACAGGGACCGTCGCCACGGGGCCATGAAGACCAGCAGGCACCAGGCGCCCGCGCACGCGGAGAAGATGTAGAAGGGGACCTGGAGGAAGACGCACATCAGGGCGACCACGGCCAGGGATCCCCAGTACAGACGGGGGTCGGCGACGGCGCGACCGTTCACCCGTTGCCACGTCATCCGCCACCCGAAGGCCGAGCCGACCACCCCCAGCCCCAGGGCCACCAGGGTGGGCCACCGCCGCTGTCCCGCCACGGCCCGGTACGCGGTGGGATCGAGCTGGAAGAGCAGCTCGTAGAAGGGCCAGACCAGGAAGAGCAGCCCCAGTGCGGACATGAAGATCAGCACGACCCAGCGGAGGCGACGCTGCCTGCGGGTGTAGAGACCGCCGTCCGACGATTCCAAGACCTCGGTCGACTCCGTGTCCTCTTCGGCCCGTAGCGCCACCCGCCCCGCCTTCCCCACCGACATCCGTCCACCTCACGTTAGAACGTGCCGGGAAGGCCCCCGTCCTGGGTCTTCCCGACACGTTCGGTCTGTCCGTCACACTCAGGGACGGCGGGGGTCCCAGAGGAAGTAACGGTGGACCAGCAGCGCCAGGACCACGATCCAGGCGAGCATGATGCCGATGTTGGGCAGCGCGCCGGCCCACAGACCGATGAGACCCACCGGTTCGGCGCCCTCGAAGCCACCGAAGACGTCGTAGCCGAAGTAGGCGGCCTGGGCCATCTCCACGGTCGGGGCGACCGGCAGCAGCATCGCCACCTGGCGCAGGCCGTCGGGCATGACCTCCAGCGGGATGAAGCTGCCACCGAGGAACAGCAGGGCCATCATCGGCACCATCGAGAGCATCTGCGCGGACTCGGCGTTGCTCACGAATCGGGTGATCAGCAGACCCAGCAGGGTCATCGCGAGGCATCCCAGCACCACGGAGAACACCAACATCACCGGGTCGGAGGGCAGCGGACCGCCGAGGGCGACGGACCCGCCGATGATGAGCGCCGCGATCAGCAGGGTGAACAGCAGGACCACGAGGAACACGCCCCCGAAGATCGCCACCGCGGGCACCCCGCTCACCCGGAGCCGTTTGAGGACCAGGGCCTCACGTCGGGCGGTGAAGACGTTGGAGGGGTGACCCAGGCCGATGAACAGGGCGATGGCGCCGATGGTGCCGACCAGCGCCGCCTCCGTGGTGGTGTAGTCCCCCAGGATCGGGACGCTCTCCTGGTTGAGGACCGGAAGCAGCAGGATCATCGGCATGATCAGGTACATCAACGCGGTCTTGTACCGGACGAAGAGCGTGAACTCGGTGCGGCCCAGGCGCAGGGTCTGACGCGGCACGCCCGGCCCCTTCTTGCGGCGTTCGGTGCCCTCGGGGGCTGTGGTGGTCATGTCGGGTGCTCCAGAAGTCTGTGGGATGGGTGGTCCGAGTGGCCGGTCGCTACTCGCCGACCAGGTCCGCCGCGCCGTCCGCGACCTGGAGGAAGACGTCCTCCAGGGAGGCGCCTCGCACCTGCAGGTGTTGCAGGGTTCCGCCGCGCTCGCCCGCCCAGGTCATGAGGGCGGCGACGGTGTGGTGGGCCCGGTCGGCGACGTCGCCGCCGCGGATCGTGTAGGTCGCCCACAGCCGCTGTTCGCGGGTCTGCACCTCGACCTCGGCACCCTCCAGTCGGGGCAGGTCGGCGGTGCGCACGTCGCTCGGCAGCAGGAAGGTCACCCGGTCGCCCCATCCGGCGAGGACCTCGGCGAGCGTGCCCTCCACCCGGATCTCGCCGCGGTGCATGATGGCGAGCCGGTCGGCGAGCTTCTCGGCCTCTTCCAGGTAGTGCGTGGTGAGCAGGATCGCGACGCCGTCCCGCTTGAGGTCGCCGATGATGCGCCAGGTCTCGTGTCGCGCCTCGGGGTCCATCCCGGTGCTGGGTTCGTCGAGGTAGAGCACCTCGGGCCGGGTGAGCAGGGCCAGGCCGAGGTCGAGTCGACGCTTTTGACCACCGGAGAGCTGTCGGACCCGCAGCCCGCGCTTGTCGGTGAGGCCGATCAGCGTGAGCACCTCGTCGGTTCCGCGCGGGTCGGCGGCGAGGTCACTGGCGAGGGCGAGGGTCTCGTCGACGCTGAGGTCCTCCATCAGACCGCTGCCCTGGAGTACCGCGTTGGTGCGCTCGCGCACCCCGACGGGCTGTCCGTAGGGGTCCTGCCCGAAGACGCGGGCGGTGCCGGAGCTGGGGCGGCGGAACCCTTCGAGGGTCTCGATGGTGGTGGTCTTACCGGCGCCGTTGGTGCCCAGGAGGGCGAAGAGCTCACCGGGCCGAATCTCGAAGGAGACACCCTTGACCGCTTCGAAATCGCCGTACTTCTGACGTAGATCGCGGACCACCACCGCCGGTTCCTTGGAAGCGTGGGGGGTGGTGGTCGCGGTGGTGTTCGCTGTCGCCGTCATGTCCCACAGCTTTTCGCATGGGGCGGGCCGGCGACAGACTCGGCTGTCACAGGAGCACGATGGCGATCACCCGGCTCCGGTACTGACAAATGTCATTCCCACCGGGCCCGTGGGGGTGCGCCGCGCTCGCACGTGCCCCTTCGTCACCTCACGTGCGAGCGCGGTCGCGGCCGCTGTGCGGTCCACGCCCGTCCCCTCACACTCACGTCGGGCGGGGCCGTACCTGCGGTCACCAACTTTCTACACGAACCACACTCGGCCTGTCGTCGGAATTCGTCATTCTCCGTTGAATCGATCCCACGAGACAACGAAAGAGAAATTTCTTCTCAGGAAAAAACGTCCTATGGGATCTACTGGCATTTCGAAGAAACGGAATGGGCGGGACCCCCGTGGGTGTCCCGCCCATTCGCGCGCGGATTCTCGGCGAGATCGGACGCTAGGCGTCGGCGGTCTCCTTCTTCTCCCCGCCGGCCGCGGGATCGTCGCCCTTGACCGAACGGAGCAGCAGCTGGGAGACGTCGACGACCTCCAGCGTCTCCTTGGCCTCACCGGCGGACTTCTTCTCGTTGATGGCGTCGCCGAGCATGACCTGACAGAACGGGCACGCGGTGGAGACGGTGTCGGGGTTGGTGGTCAGCGCCTCGTCCACCCGCTCGGTGTTGATGCGCTTGCCGATCCGCTCCTCCATCCACATGCGGGCGCCACCGGCGCCACAGCAGAAGCCCCGCTCCTTGTGACGGTGCATCTCCTGCGTCTTGACGCCGGGCACCTGGGCCATGATGTCGCGCGGTGGCGTGTACACCTTGTTGTGGCGGCCCAGGAAACACGGGTCGTGGTAGGTGATGTTCTCGTCGATGGAGCTCACCGGGGTCAGGCGACCCTCGTCCACCAGCTGGGCCAGCAGCTGGCTGTGGTGGATGACCTCGTAGGTGCCACCGAGCTGCGGGTACTCCTTGGCCAGGGTGTTGAAGCAGTGCGGGCAGCTGGCCACGATCTTGGTGACACCGGCGTCGTTGAGCGTCTCGACGTTCTGCTGGGCCAGCATCTGGAAGACGTACTCCATGCCCAGACGCCGCGCCGGGTCACCGGTGCAGGCCTCCATGCCGCCCAGGACGGCGAACTTGACGTCCGCGATGTCCAGCAGCTCGGCGATGGCCTTCGTGGTCTTCTTGGCGCGGTCCTCCAGGGCACCGGCGCAACCGACCCAGAACAGGTACTCGGTGCCCTCGGGCAGCTTGTCCTCGACGACCTGGACCTCGACCGGATTCTCCTGGCCGGCCAGCTCCTCGATCCAGTCCATGCGCCGGTCCTCGGCCATGCCCCAAGGGTTGGCCTTGTTCTCAAGGTTCTTGAGGAGGGTGTTGGCCTCGGACGGGAAGTTGGACTCGACCATGACCTGGTAGCGACGCATGTCCAGGATGTGGTCGATGTGCTCGATGTCGACGGGGCACTGCTCGACGCAGGCACCACAGTTGGTGCAGGCCCACAGCTCGTCGGGGTGGATGACGCCACCCTCCTCCTCGGTGCCGACCAGCGGCTTGTTGAGGAGCGCGAGGACGTCGACGCCCGCGTGGCTGTTGTCCGGGGCCTCGGCGAGGGTCTCCTCGGTGATGCCCTGGAGCAGGTACGGGGCCTTCTCGTAGGCGTGTGCCTGCAGGTCGAGGATGACCTTCTTGGGCGACAGCGGCTTGCCGGTGTTCCAGGCGGGGCACTGGGACTGGCAGCGACCGCACTCGGTGCAGCTGGTGAAGTCCAGCAGGCCCTTCCAGGTGAAGTCCTCCAGCTTGCCGGCGCCGAACGGGTCCTCGTCCGGGTCGGCCTCCTCGAAGTCGAGGGGCTTGGTGCCGGACTTGTCCATCATCTGCTTGGCGGCGCCCAGGGACGGGCTGCCGTCGGCGTTGCGCTTGAAGAAGATGTTGACCGGCGCGATGAAGCGGTGCCAGCCGATGCCCATGGTGAGGTTGAGGTAGAGCACCACGAAGAACGCGTAGCTGATGATCAGCTTGAAGGCGGCGACCAGTGCGATGCCGGGCTCGGCGATCGCGGCGTCACCGGGCAGGATCGCGCCGACCGCGTGCGAGATCGGGGTGGCCCACACAGGGAAGGCGAAGTCCTCGATGGCGACCTTGAAGCCGCGGATCACGAAGACGGCGAGCAGCAGGCCGATGATGTAGGCCTCGACGTAGTACGCGGTCCAGGTCCTGGAGTTGGCGAACCGGGAGTCGCGACCCTTGCGGTGGGGGCCGTTCAGCAGGCGGTAGGCGGTGAGGCCGAGGATGCCGATGAGGCTGGTCCCGGCGATGAACTCGATCGCCAGACCGTAGATGGTCCAGTCGTAGATGATCGGCAGCTTGAAGTGCGGGTCGAAGACTTCACCCTGGGCCTCGATGACCGTGAGGACCAACAGGGGGAAGGACACCATCACGAACCAGTGGGCCACACCGACCCAGGGACGCTTGAGCATCCGGGTGTGTCCGAGGATCTCGATGAGCGTCATCGTCAGCCGCTTGCCCGGCGACTCCTTGCGCTCGGGCTCCACCGTTCTGCCGATGCCCACTGTTCGCACGATCTTGTACAGACCGAACCCGAACAGGGCCATCGCGACCACGGCGAAGACCGAGGTGATGATGCCCAGTGTCAAGTACAGCGGGTGCATCGTCCGTGGCCTCCCATCCTGCGTTCGTCATCCGGTGCGCCACACACCGGTGGTCCCAACTTATGTTACTAGCGAGTAATAGCAAGGTCGCCACCACCCCGGGCCATCCTGGCCCGAGACCCGCTTCCGAGCCCTCGCCGATGCGTTCTCTCGCGACGTGCCGTTCGATCGCGGAACCGCCCTCACGCGCGGGCCCACCGTAGCCGGCCTCGGCCACAACGGAATCACGCCGGTCGCTTCCGGTCCCTTCGCACACGTACACACCACGCCCCCTATGTAAGCGGACGGCCGGACCGATCGGGCACACCCGGGCATCGGTGGGTCCACCGGTCCCCCTGAGTAGCCCCTTACTCTCCCGGATTCTCGAATCGAGGATCTCCCCGAGTCGTCCCGGAGTTCGGCCACGGGCCCACCAAAAATTCCCCAGGTCGGGAACATCTCCGCCGGGCCACCCGTTGTCAGGTCGTAGGAATCAAGTTGAGCCTCATTGACTCAACTGACTTGACAGCCCTGACCTGACGAAGCAAACTTACGCCTGAACGACTCAACTTTGACGGAGGAAGCAACCATGGCACGTGCGGTCGGAATCGACCTCGGTACGACGAACTCGTGTGTCGCGGTCCTGGAGGGTGGCGAGCCGACGGTCATCACCAACGCCGAGGGCTCCCGCACCACCCCTTCGGTCGTGGCGTTCGCCAAGAACGGTGAGGTGCTCGTCGGTGAGGTGGCCAAGCGCCAGGCCGTCACCAACGTCGACCGGACGATCCGCTCGGTGAAGCGTCACATCGGCACCGACTGGTCGGTGCAGATCGACGACAAGACCTTCAACCCGCAGCAGATCAGCGCCTTCATCCTGCAAAAGCTCAAGCGTGACGCCGAGGCGTACCTGGGCGAGGACGTGACCGACGCGGTCATCACCGTCCCGGCCTACTTCAGCGACTCCCAGCGCCAGGCCACCAAGGAGGCCGGCACGATCGCGGGCCTCAACGTCCTGCGCATCATCAACGAGCCCACCTCGGCCGCGCTCGCCTACCACCTGGAGAAGGAGGACGAGGCCACGATCCTCGTCTACGACCTCGGTGGCGGCACCTTCGACGTCTCCCTCCTGGAGGTCGGTGACGGCGTCGTGGAGGTCAAGGCGACCAACGGCGACAACCACCTCGGTGGTGACGACTGGGACCAGAAGGTCGTCGACTGGCTGGTGGAGAAGTTCAAGAACTCCAACGGCGTCGACCTGGCCAAGGACAAGATGGCGCTCCAGCGCCTGCGCGAGGCCGCCGAGAAGGCCAAGATCGAGCTCTCCAGCTCCAGCGAGACGCAGATCAACCTGCCCTACATCACCGCTTCGGCGGAGGGCCCGCTGCACCTGGACGAGAAGCTCACCCGCGCCGAGTTCCAGCGTCTGACCTCCGACCTGGTCGAGCGCACCAAGGTGCCGTTCCAGCAGGTCCTCAAGGACGCCGGGATCGCCCTGGACCAGATCCACCACATCGTGCTGGTCGGTGGCTCCACCCGTATGCCCGTCATCGCCGAGCAGGTCAAGGAGATGACCGGCGGCAAGGACCCGAACAAGGGCGTCAACCCGGACGAGGTCGTGGCCATCGGTGCCGCGCTCCAGGCCGGTGTGCTCAAGGGCGAGGTCAAGGACGTCCTGCTGCTGGACGTCACCCCGCTGTCGCTGGGCATCGAGACCAAGGGCGGGGTGTTCACCAAGCTCATCGAGCGCAACACCACCATCCCGACCAAGCGCTCCGAGATCTTCACGACGGCCGACGACAACCAGCCGTCCGTGCAGATCCAGGTGTACCAGGGTGAGCGCGACATCGCCCAGTACAACAAGAAGCTGGGCGTCTTCGACCTGACCGGTCTGCCCCCGGCGCCGCGCGGCGTCCCGCAGATCGAGGTCGCCTTCGACATCGACGCCAACGGCATCGTGAACGTCACCGCGAAGGACCTGGGCACCGGCAAGGAGCAGTCGGTCACCATCTCCGGTGGTTCGGCCATGTCCAAGGACGACATCGACAAGATGGTCCGCGAGGCCGAGCAGTACGCCGAGGACGACCGCAAGCGTCGCGAAGAGGCCGAGGTCCGCAACAACGCCGAGTCCCTCGTCTACCAGACCGAGAAGGTCATCACGGACAACGAGGACAAGATCCCGGCGGACGTGCGTTCCGAGACCGAGACCGCCGTCTCCGAGCTGAAGACCGCTCTGGAGGGCACCGACACCGAGGCCATCCGCACCGCCAGCGAGAAGGTCGCCCTGGCCAGCCAGAAGATCGGCTCGGCCATCTACAGCCAGGGCCAGCAGGGTGAGGGCGCCCCGGCCGACGACGCGAGCGCGGACGGCTCCGCCGACGACGCCGACGTCGTGGACGCCGAGATCGTCGACGAGGACAACGGCAAGGGCAAGGGCGACCAGTCCTGACACGTGGTCCCGTAAGAGTCGAGGAAGGAGGGAACGTCGGACATGGCGCTGTCGGATAAGAACAGCCCCGACTCCGGTGACGGTGACGAGACCCAGGGTCCGGTGATCCGCGACAACCGCAGGATCGACCCCGAGACCGGTGAGGTCCGCGAACCCGAGGTCGAGGAGACCAAGGAGTCCGAGGCGGACGACGCCGAGGAGCCCGAGGTCGTCGAGGCCGAGGTCGAGGACATCCCCGAGATCCCGGACACCCCCGAGTCGGTGGTGAGCGAGGCCATCAACGCCGATGAGCGGGTCGTCGAACTCACCAACGACATCAAGCGGGTGCAGGCGGAGTACGCCAACTACCGCAAGCGTGTCGAGCGTGACCGCGTGGCCGTCCGTGAGGTCGCCACCGCCCAGGTCATCGGCGAACTACTGCCGATCCTGGACGACATCGGTCGCGCCCGGGACCACGATGAGCTCACCGGCGGGTTCAAGGCGGTGGCCGAGTCCCTGGAGGCGGCGGCGACCAAGCTGGGCCTGGAGAAGTACGGCGAGCAGGGTGACGAGTTCGACCCGAACGTGCACGAGGCACTCACCCTCGTCCCGGTTCCGAACATCTCCGTCCAGTCGGTGATCGAGGTGTTCCAGCCGGGGTACCGGATCGGGGAGAGGGTCCTGCGCCCGGCCCGCGTGGTCGTGGGAGAACCCACCGGCGACACTCCGCAGGCCTCGGAAGAGGACACCGGGGATGCCTCCGCCGAGAAGGACGAGGACGAGAAGTAACGAGCTGTGGCCGTGGCCGGCATGAGATCGTCGGTCACGGCCACAGGTCGACCCCGGCCCCACACGGCCGGGACCCACGTGGAAACATCGGACGCAACCGGCACCAGCGGGGAGAAGGCACCAGTCGATGAGCACCAAGGACTACCTGGAGAAGGACTACTACAAGGTCCTCGGAGTCTCAAAGACAGCCACCAAGGACGAGATCCGCTCGTCCTACCGCAAGCTGGCCCGGGAGAACCACCCCGACGCCAACCGTGACGACCCGAAGGCGGAGGACCGCTTCAAGGAGATCTCCGAGGCGTACAACGTCCTGTCGGACGAGAAGCGCCGCAAGGAGTACGACGAGGCGCGTTCGATGTTCGGTGGTTCGTACCGGCCCGGTGGCGGCACCGGCCCGGGCGGGTTCGACATGAGCGACATCTTCGGTCAGGGCGGTGGCGGTGGTGGCGCCCCCGGTGGCGAACGGCTGAGCGACCTGTTCGGTGGGCTGTTCGGCAACCGCGGACGGTCGGGTCAGGCGACCCGCAGCCGACGTGGTTCCGACATCGAGACCGAGACGACACTGAACTTCCGAGAGGCCGCGGACGGGGTGACCCGTTCGTTCCAGCTGACCAGCGACGCGGCGTGTCCCACCTGTAGGGGCACGGGCGCGCGCGCCGGCACGGCCCCTCGAATGTGCCCGAAGTGCTCCGGCACCGGGCACGAGAACACCAACCTGGGCGGCTTCTCACTGTCCGAGCCGTGCAGCGAGTGCAAGGGACGCGGCCTGGTGGTCGACGATCCCTGCCCCACCTGTTCGGGCAGCGGGCGCGGCAAGAGCACGCGCAGCATCCAGACCCGCATCCCCGGCGGTGTGTCCGACGGGCAGCGGATCCGACTCAAGGGCAAGGGTGCACCCGGCGAGAACGGTGGCCCCGCCGGTGACCTGTACGTCGTCGTCCATGTGAAGGATCACCCGGTGTTCGGTAAGAGCGGCGACAACGTCACCATCACGGTCCCGGTGTCCTTCCCCGAGGCCGCGCTGGGCGCCGACGTCCGGGTTCCGACCCTGGGCGGTTTCCCGGTGACGGTGAAGGTGCCGCCGGGCACCCAGAACGGGCGCACGCTGCGGGTTCGCGGCAAGGGCGCCACCCGCAAGGACGGCACCATCGGCGACATGCTGGTCACCTTCGAGGTCAAGGTGCCGCAGACACTCAACGACGACGCTCGCGAGGCGTTGGAGAAGTTCCGCGCGGCGACGTCGGACTACGACCCGCGTGACGGACTCGAAGCGCGGGCGAAGGGCGCGTGAATGTCGTGAACGATCCTTCGTTCGGAGTCGACGCCCCGGTCTACGTCATCTCCGTGGCCGCGGAGTTGGCGGGTATGCATCCGCAGACGCTGCGGCAGTACGACCGGCTGGGGCTCGTGTCGCCCGGACGTACTTCCGGGCGGGGCCGTCGTTACTCCATGCGTGACGTGCAGACGTTGCGCGTGGTGCAGCGGCTGTCGCAGGAGGAGGGCATCAACCTCGCCGGGATCAAGCGGATCCTGGAACTGGAGGACGAGGTCGAGCAGCTGCGCGAGCAGGTGTTCCACCTGGCCAACGAACTTGAGGCGGCGCGCCGGGCGGTGTCCCGGCGCGGCCGCCCGGCCCGTCCCGAGGGCGGACCCGCACGTGGGGAACTGGTGCGCCGCACCCGCGTGACGATCTTCAACACGGCCGACCCCGAAGAGCGTCCCGAGCGGGGCGGCGGGCTCGGGGACGACGGTAACGCCCGCGACACGGGCGATCCCGACCAGAAATAGGGGCCGGACCCTCGGGGTCGGGCCTCGCGGACTCCACCCCTATTGCGCGGTGGGGTCGGCCATCGAACATTACCCTGAGTGAAACTTCATGTGAATGGAGTCACGGATCGTGAACTACAAGCTCACCCAGAAGAGCCAGGAGGCTCTGGCCGCCGCCATTCGTCAGGCCACCACCGACGGCAGCCCGCAGACCGAGCCCCTGCACCTGTTGAACGCCCTGCTGGACCAGGCGGAGGGCATCACCCGGCCGCTGCTCAAGGAGGTCGGGGTCGATCCCGACCGGCTCAAGGACAAGGTCGGGTCGGCGATCGGAGCCCTGCCCAAGGTGGCGGGTTCGACGGTCAGTTCCCCCAGTTCCTCGCGGCAGCTCATCGTCTCCATCAACACGGCCGCGCAGCGGGCCCAGCAGATGGAGGACGAGTTCGTCTCCACCGAACACCTGTTGGTGGGGTTGGCCGCCGACGGTGGCGAGGCGTCCCGGCTGCTCAAGGACGCAGGGGCGACCCCGGAGGGCCTCTTGGAGGCCTTCGAGCGGGTCCGCGGCACCGGTCGGGTCACCTCGGAGAACCCCGAGGACACCTACCAGTCCCTGGAGAAGTTCGGTGTCGACCTGACCGAGCGGGCCCGCGAGGGCAAGGTCGACCCGGTCATCGGTCGCGACGGCGAGATCCGTCGGGTCATCCAGGTGCTCAGCCGCCGCACCAAGAACAACCCGGTGCTCATCGGCGAGCCGGGCGTGGGCAAGACGGCCGTCGTCGAGGGACTGGCCCAGCGCATCGTGGCGGGCGACGTTCCGCAGTCCCTGCTCGGCAAGCGCCTGATCAGCCTGGACCTGTCCGCGATGGTGGCGGGCGCCAAGTACCGGGGCGAGTTCGAGGAACGGCTGAAGGCGGTGCTCACGGAGATCAAGGAGTCCGAGGGCCAGGTCATCACGTTCATCGACGAGCTGCACACCATGGTGGGCGCGGGCGCCGCCGAGGGCGCCATGGACGCCGGCAACATGCTCAAGCCGATGTTGGCCCGCGGTGAGCTGCGCATGGTCGGCGCCACCACCCTGGACGAGTACCGGGAGAAGATCGAGAAGGACCCCGCGCTGGAGCGCCGTTTCCAGCAGGTGTTCGTCGGTGAGCCCTCGGCCACCGACACCATCGCGATCCTGCGCGGTCTCAAGGGGCGGTACGAGGCGCACCACAAGGTGCAGATCTCCGACTCCGCGCTGGTCGCCGCGGCCACCCTGTCGGACCGCTACATCACCGCGCGGTTCCTGCCGGACAAGGCCATCGACCTCATCGACGAGGCCTCGTCCCGGCTGCGCATGGAGATCGACTCCAGCCCGGTGGTGATCGACGAGCTGCGCCGCACCGTCGACCGCCTCAAGATGGAGGAGATGGCGCTCGACAAGGAGTCGGACCCCGCGAGTCGGCAACGGCTGGAGCGGTTGCGCGCGGACCTGGCCGACAACCAGGAGCGGCTCAACGGGCTGGTGGCCCGTTGGGAGCAGGAGAAGGCCGGACTGAACCGGGTCGGTGAGCTCAAGGGCCGCCTGGACGAGATGCGCACCAAGGCCGAACTGGCCGAACGCGAGGGCCGCTTCGAGGAGGCGTCCCGGCTGATGTACGGGGAGATCCCGCAGCTGGAGAAGCAGGTCGAGGAGGCTTCCAAGGCCGAGGAGAAGGCCGCGGACTCGGCCGGTTCCGATGGAGATGACCCGATGGTCAAGGACGAGGTGGGCGCCGACGAGGTCGCCGACGTCGTGTCGGCCTGGACCGGAATCCCCGTGGGTCGGCTGATGGAGGGCGAGACCTCCAAGCTGCTGCGTATGGAGGACGAGCTGGGTCGGCGGCTGATCGGACAGAAGGACGCCGTGGCCGCCGTGTCGGACGCGGTGCGCAGGGCCCGGGCGGGCATCTCCGACCCCGACCGGCCCACCGGTTCGTTCCTGTTCCTGGGCCCGACCGGTGTCGGCAAGACCGAGCTGGCCAAGGCCCTCGCCGAGTTCCTGTTCGACGACGAGCGCGCGATCGTGCGCGTGGACATGAGCGAGTACTCCGAGAAGCACTCGGTGTCGCGCCTGGTGGGTGCGCCCCCCGGATACGTGGGTTATGAGGAGGGCGGTCAGCTGACCGAGGCGGTGCGCCGCCGCCCCTACACCGTGGTGTTGCTGGACGAGGTGGAGAAGGCCCACCTGGAGGTGTTCGACACCCTGTTGCAGGTGCTGGACGACGGTCGACTGACCGACGGCCAGGGCCGTCAGGTGGACTTCCGCAACACCATCCTGATCCTCACCTCGAACCTGGGGTCACAGTTCCTGGTGGACCAGTCCCTGGAGGAGGCCACCCGCCGGGAACGTGTGATGGACGTCGTGCGCGCGACTTTCAAGCCGGAGTTCCTCAACCGCCTGGACGACGTGATCATGTTCGACGCGTTGTCCACCGAGGAGCTGACCCGGATCGTGGACCTACAGGTGGACAAGCTGGCCCGGCGACTGGCCGAGCGCAGGTTCACGCTGGACGTGTCCCAGGGTGCACGTGAGTGGTTGGCGTTGACCGGGTTCGACCCGAACTACGGCGCCCGGCCACTGCGTCGCCTGGTGCAGTCGTCGATCGGTGATCCGCTGGCCAAGGTGATGCTGTCCGGCGAGCTCACCGAGGGCGACACCGTGACCGTGGACGTCGACCCCGAACGCGACCGCCTGGTGGTGACCCCCACCAAGGCCTGAGCCCATTGTCGAAGGGGGGCCGTACCCGGTCGGGTGCGGCCCCCCTTCGGCGTGTCCGGGGAAGAATCCTTGTCATGGACACGATCGAAC
Organism: Nocardiopsis sp. NPDC006832; assembly: GCF_040635885.1. Taxonomy (NCBI): domain Bacteria; kingdom Bacillati; phylum Actinomycetota; class Actinomycetes; order Streptosporangiales; family Nocardiopsidaceae; genus Nocardiopsis; species Nocardiopsis sp. NPDC006832. The sequence continues at coordinate 126,350 of NZ_JBEYLC010000002.1, forward strand.
GGTTCGAGGTCATCGCACGAGCGGCAGACGGGGAGGACGTCACCTTCGAATACCTCGATGGGCGTGTGGTGGTCCGCCCCGTGCCCGACAGCGACCACAACGCGATCCTCATGTGGCTGATGCGTCGGTTCATGACGCAGCGGGCGGACCTGGACCTGAACGTCACCGGGCAGGGTCTCAAGGTGGACTCCTACCGTAAGGGCCGCGCACGACCCGACGGCATCCTCGCCCCCATCGACCATTTCGCGGGACAGGGCGAATGGGCCGACCCTCAAGGCGTCCTCGCCGTCGTCGAGGTCACTTCCCGGGACTCAGGCGCCAACGCCCGTGATCGTGTCGAGAAGGCCCACGCTTACGCCGCCTGCGACATCGGCGTCCACCTCCTGATCGACCGCGACGACGACAGCGTCACCGTGCACAGCGAGCCCTCCGGGGACCATTACCGCAGCATCGTCACGCTCTGCTACGGCCACACCATCGAGATCCCCGGGGTCGGAGTCACCCTGGACACCGACGGTCTCAAGCGCTACGGCCGCTAGAGCACGAAGCTCTCGCCGGTCGCCGGGTGGACGCGATACGGCCCGCATGGTCAGGGGAACCAGATCAAGGACGCTGACCGATCTCTTCGACCCACCCGGTCCAGACGTAGCTGACCTGCTGGGACAGGACGGGGTACTCAAGACCGTAGTCCTCGATCGGGGTCTCCGGGTCCTCTTCGGCCATCAGGATGGAGTCCTGGTAGAGCAACGCCCCGTCCTCCGCGCTGAAGAGGTAGCGGTACTCCAGCGTCTGGACACCGGGTTCCTCGACGACGAACGAGAAGAGCTCGCCCTCTCGGCCCAACGGATCGGTGGCGGTGCCCAGGTGGCTCGTCTCGGCACGGTCGGCGATGATCCGTTGGACGGCGGCCTCCTCCACACCGGACAAGGGCCGGTTCTCGTAGAGGCCCGCGACGGCGTGGAACAGGGAGGCGTCGGTTCTCTCGTCCTCCTCAGGGTCATCACCCAGGCCCATGAGGGTCTCCGCCAGAGCGTCGGGGTCGGTGGGCAGCGCCTCGGGCAGGACCAGGCTGGGGTGAAGAGTCTCCTCGTGGGTCTCACCGACCTGGTCCAGGAACCACTCGTGGTCGCCGGCCTCTCCTCCCGTCTCGGTCGGGGGCTGGGGGTTCTGGTCCTCACGCAGCTCACCGTCCAGGCTCTGCCACCGGTTCCACTCGAAGGGGATGAACCCGTACCCGTGGGTCTCCTCCGGGTCCGCGTCACCGGCGTCGGCGTTCATCCGGTACATGGTGGTGCCGGTGGAGGATACGAACCCCACGTCTCCCCGTCCCTGGGGATCACCGCGTTCGGCCGTGACCTCGGACAGCTCCAGCAAGGGTTCCGTGCCGTCGACCGGCTCCCCACCGACGACCTCCACGGTCTCGGGCGGGGAGGCGTAGGCCACGGGTACTCCGGCCGGGTGGTCCGTGGGCAACAGCATCGCTCCCACACCCACGGTCAGGGCAGCGGCGGCGGCACCGGCCACGAGCACGGGGACACGACGCCACAGGGGATTTGTCACGGGGGTGTTCTCCCTCAGTCTGGCGATGGCGTTGGCCCGGGCCCATCGACGGCCCTGGTCGGTGGGGGCGCTGTCCCTGGCCGGATCGCTGTCGTTGAGGGCCGCGCGCAGACTGGTCAGGTCGTTCATGACGTCTTCTCCCAAGTGAAGTCCGGTTCGGGTTCGGCCGCCTCGTTCAGGTGAGCGGTGAGCCTCTTACGGGCGCGGTGCAGTCGTCCGCGAGCGGTGACGTGACTGCATCCCACGACCTTGGCCGCCTGGCGGGTGTCGAGTCCCTCCCAGGTCACGAGCATCACGAGTTCGCGTTCGATCTCGGTCAGTCGTGCAAGGGCCGCCAGGGCCCCACTGCGGTCGATGACGCCGTCGGCGTGGTCGGCGTACGCGCCGATCCGGCCAGGTTCTCGGGTCAACGATTGCGCGATCTGATCCTGGCTCCGGCCGCGGCGCAGGTGGGCCAGGGTGATTCTTCGCGCGCACTCGTACAACCAGGGCAGTTCCTGCTGCGGGACCAGGCGTTTTCGTCGTTGCCAGGCCACGACGAAGGACTCCGAGGCCACGTCGTCCGCCTGATCGGCGCCCACCCTGCGCCGCGCGTATCGGTACACGGCGTCGTAATGCTTCTCGAACAGGGCGTTGAAGGCGCACTCGTCGGAGTAAGGGTCCCCGTCCGTGCTGCTTCCCATGGGCATTCCTCCCGTCCTCTCACCTGCTTATGTCGGGAGGAGGGCTGTGTGTTCGGTCGGCGGTGCGGATTTTTCCGACTGCCGGTCCTCGCCCCCGCCGGGGCCTCTGTCCGGGGCCGTCACCGGAGCACCCTCACTCTCGACAACGGACACACAGAGCCACCCGGGGTCGGAGTCACCCTGAACATCGACGGCCTCAAGCGCTACAGCGGCTAGAGCGGGAATCCACTGGACTGGGTGCCCGATTGGCCGACCACTTCTGCGACCCTCTGCCCCAGGAGAAGGGCCGCGCTGACGGCCAGAGCGGGCAGGGCCCACCGCCGGCGCGGTGCCCGATGACGGCCCCGGCGGTTGGAGGGGGAACCGGTCGGGGGATCAGTTGGCACGCCGACCTGACGGGCTTGCCTCTCGGCCTGTTCCCGACGTTGGCGGGCCACGATCATCCAGTGCGGGAGTTCGCCGTGTTCGAGCATGTAGGCGACCCTGGGGTTGCCCCGCATCTGTCGCAGCAACCGTTCCCGTCGTTCCTGGTGCGATTCCGGCCGGACGTTCGTGGGGTGGGAAAGCACCGGACGGGAGAAACGTTGGCCTCGGGGCGCGTTCAGCACGGAGCGCACCCTGGAGTCGACGGTGGTCATGACCGGGCACCGCCCAACGCGAACTCGGCCCAGATGATGGTGCCCAGACCATCGCAGAAGGGGAAGTCCAGGACCGAGTGGGAGCCCCAGCGCTCGGCCAGGTGGTGGATGAGCAGCAGTCCCCGGCCACGCTCGGCCTCCTCCCAGTCTTCGGAGGTGCGCTGATGCGGGAGCTCCGGGCCCTTGGGCTCGATGGCGTCGACTCGGATGCCATCATCGACGATCGCGACCTGGATGGTGGTGGCGGTGGGCATGTGCAGCGTGCGGATCACGCGCCCCTCAGGGTCCTGTCCCGATCGCGAATGGTCGCACGCGTTCGCGAACATCTCGCTGGCACAGAGCACGATGTCCTCGCCGGTCTCCTTGGACAGCCCGGACAGGCGGGCCAGATCGGAGGCCAGGTCGGAGCGGACCCAGGCGGTCTGGGCCAGGTCACCGGGGTAGACGCGGGAGGGCCAGCGGCGGCCGGTGAAGGGCGGGATGGGGGTGTGGATCGGGGCTCGGGTGTGCGGCACAATGGCCATGTCGGCAACTCTCTTTCGGTTGAAATCGGTGTTGGTTGTCGGCCTGCTCTGGGGGTGTTGGTGCACCCGCCAGAGCTTTTTCATGGGCGCCGGGGGTTCAGCGCGTCGCGGTGATGGTGTCCTCGCAGTAACGGCAGGTCGCGGTGGCCGTGTTACCGCGTCTCACCGGGGGTTGATCGGGGATGTAGTCGTGCCCGTTGGGGTCCGAGCAGGTCGTTCGGTTGTCCATCGCGCCTCACCGGGCCGAGACCAAGGAGCGAAGGGCTCCTGCCGGCCCTGTTCAGGCGCTCGTTTCCAGTCGGTGTAGCCCTGACAAGACCGCGTGGAGGACGTCCAGCGGAACGGTGTCCAGTGGGAGACGCGGACCCGGGACCCGTGGTGGCCGGGGTGAGCCCGACGACCCTGCCCCGGCCGGGGTTCGGGGCGACAAGGCGTAGGCACGCACCCGCCCAGCCCTTCGGGGGCGACGGCGGCGCACCAGTTCAGCAGCGCGGTGACGCGCGTAGGTCAGCTCGGACAGGTTCAAGCAACGCGGCATAGCGCGGCTCCTGGTGCTCAGGTGCCGGGCGGGAGGTCCGGCGGGATGTTCTGGTGACACCATGGTTGCCTCTTGCTCCAATATTTGCAAGCCCCAAGTTTAATCTGGAGTCCCTAATATTCAAGGGCGAAGCGAGTATCTACGGAAGGCGCACTAAATGTCGGAATCCCGCTGGTCCGCCATAGGATCAGGCCACCAGACCGGACCCTCACGGAAGGACAGCGACATGGTCAGCCCGACCCTGCGTCGGCGGCGTCTCAGCCGACTCCTCTTCCAACAACGTGAGAAATCCGGACTGACTGCGAAAGCTGTCGCCGCCGAAGCCAAGAAGCGCAGTGGTAAGACTCGCGGTTGGTCCGAATCCAAGGTGAACAGGCTGGAAACCGGCGACTGGAAGAGGCTCTCCGTCGAGGATGTCTTCCTGTTGTTGGACATCTACGGGGTCGCCGACCCGGTTGAGCGAGACGGGTACGCGGAGCTGGTGAAGGAGGCCAGCCGTAAGGGCTGGTGGGCGACCTACGAGAACGTTCTCGGCACGGGACAGCTGATCGGGCTGGAGGCGGAAGCCTCATCGATCCGCTCTTATCAATCCATGACGATCCCGGGGCTACTCCAGACCGAGTCCTACGCACGTGCCATGGCCGTTGCCAGTTCCATGGGTGACACCGACGATGTCGACCAAAGAGTCGAGGTTCGGATGCTGCGCAAGGCAGTGTTCAGCCGCGCGGATCCCCCTGCGTTCTGGGCTGTCATCGACGAAGCCGCGCTTTTGCACATCACGCCCGAGCTGAGTGACCAGCTGGAGTATCTTCTTGAGGTCGGTCAACGACCGAACGTCGGCATCCAGGTCCTTCCCGTGTCGGGAGGGCTGCACGCTGCCATGACAGCACACTTCGTGATCCTGGAGTTCCCAAGGCCGGAACCTCCAGTGGTGTATCTGGAGGTCGCCACGGAGGAGCTTTACCTGGAATCCGAACCACAGGTCCGCCAGTACACGCGCCGGTTCGACTTCGTGCAGGCGTCTGCCTTGTCCGTGGAAGAGTCGCACGCTCTGATTCGGAACCGCTTGTCATCCCTGTGAGAGAGCACCCATGCCAGAAAAGCCCCACCCCCTGAACTTTCGCAAGTCCTCCCATAGTGGGGGCCAGACTCAGGACTGTGTCGAGGTAGCCGACCTTCCGTCCGGCTCGGCCGTACGCGACACCCAGAACAGGGAGGCCGGGCACCTGATGTTCCCCTCCAACGAGTGGACGGCCCTCCTACGCGCGAGCGTTCGCTAGAGCCAGAACCGGGTGGGCGACTCGGCCCCACCCGGCTCGACCCCGGCGATCTTGCTACCAGAGGCGAAGAAAGCGCTTGTATTGCTACTGGTAGCAAGATCACGGCGGGGGTGGGGGTCTGATCACCGACCCAGAAAACGCCGTTCGACCTCGGGGTCCAAACCGAGACTGGGCCGGTCGGGGCGTTGGGGCGCCTCGCCACCGATGGACCTCAACCACGCCCAAGTGTCGGCGACGGTCTCGATGACCGGGCGGCACCTCAACCCCGTGGCCAGGGCACGATCGACATTCCCTTGGTGCAGGGTCTCGTGCATCTCGCCCGGTGGCAGCCAGACCGGCAGGTCCATCCAGGGTCGAATCCCCTCCGCCTCGATCACCTCGGGCGCGACCCAGCGAAACTCTGCGCCCGCCCCCGTCACCTCCCGGCAGGCCTCCAGGAACCCCTCCATCGTGGCGTGTCCGATCGGGCTGACCAGGTTGTACGGACCAGCCAATCCCTTCTCCACCGCGTCGAGGGTCCAGGCGGCCAGGTCCCGGACATCGATGTACTGCAACGGCAGGTCACGCGGCCCAGGCGCGAGAACGGGACCACCCCGCGCGATCCGGTTCAGCCACCACGGCAACCGGCCGATGTTCTCGTACGGACCCAGGATGAGACCGGCCCGGACGAACAGCGCCCGCTCGCCGAACACCTCCTCGGCGGCCACCTCACCCCCACGTTTGGCCCGCGCGTAGTCCTCTCCCTCGTCGGCGAGGGCGGGCTTCACGGTCGGGGCGGTCTCATCCGCGCCGGGAGCGCTGGGCATGCCGTGGACGGAACGGCTGGAGACGTACGCGTAGTGGCCGACCCGACCGTCCAACAGTCGAGCGGTGGCCGCAACGGCTCCGGGGGCACCCGACCAGGTGTCGACGACGGCGTCCCACTCCCCCGTCTCCAACGCCGTGAGACCACCCTCCTCGGTACGGTCACCGTGCAGCACACGCGCCCCCACCGGAGCCTCATGCCGTCCTCGATGGAACACCGTGACGTCCCACCCTCGGGCGAGCGCGTCCTCCACGATCGCCCGTCCCACGAACTCGGTACCGCCCAGAACCAGAAGTCTCATGCGGACCAGTGTGACCAGAACGAGCGCTCGTCGCTAGAGCCCACTGCCCACGGCAGAACGGGCGCGCTCCAATAGGAGGGCGCGTTCGCGTTCGTTGCGGGTGAGGTCGGCGGCCCGTTCGTACTCGGCACGAGCCTGCTCACCTCGTCCGAGACGCTGGAGCAGGTCGGCGCGAACGGCCGGGAGCAGGTGGTAGCCGTCCAGTGCCCCGGAATCGCGCAGGGCGTCGACGATGTCGAGTGCCGCACCGGGCCCGATCGCCATCGACACCGCCACCGCACGGTTGAGTTCGACCACGGGCGACCCGGTGCGGCGGGCCAGCACCTCGTACAAGACGGCGATCCCACGCCAGTCGGTGTCCTCGGCGGTGTGGGCCGTGGCGTGCTTGGCGGCGATGCCGGCCTGGAGGGAGTAGACGCCCCGTGGACGGGCGGGATCGACGGGGATCGAACCTTCCAAAGCGACCAGTCCACGTTGGATGAGCAGCCGATCCCACCGGGAACGATCCTGATCGGCGAGGGTCACCGGCGCCCCATCGGCACCGATCCGGGCCCGGAACCGGGAGGCCTGAAGCTCCATGAGCGCGATCAGCCCGTGCACCTCGGGTTCCTTGGGCATCAATCCGGCGAGGACCCGTCCCAGGCGCATGGCCTCCTCGCACAGTTCGGGACGCAGCCACCCCTCCCCCGAGGTGGCCGTGTACCCCTCGTTGAACACCAGGTAGAGGACCTCCAGCACGTCGGCGAGGCGGGCGTCGCGGTCCGCACCCGAGGGCACCTCGAACGGAACCCTCTTCTCGGTCAGCCGTCGTTTGGCCCGCACGATGCGCTGGGCGATGGTGGTTTCCGGCACGAGGAAGGCGCGGGCGATCTCGTCGGTGGTGAGTCCACCGAGCAGGCGGAGGGTGAGCGCGATCCGAGCCTCGGTGGACAGCACGGGGTGACAGCACACGAACATGAGTTTGAGCAGGTCGTCGCCGTAGTCCTCTTCCAGGACGGCGTCGAACTCCGCTTGTCCGTCGTGCTCGACGAACTCCCGACCGAGTTCCACCATGCGGTCCCGGAAACGTTCGTCCCGGCGCCAGCGGTCGAGGATCCGCCGCTTGGCGACGGTGGTCAGCCAGGCCCCGGGACTACGTGGCACACCCTCCCGGGGCCACTTCTCCAGCGCGGTGACCAGCGCGTCCTGCGCGAACTCCTCGGCCGATCCGACATCGCCGACCATGCGCGTCAAGGTCGCGATCAGGCGGGCCGACTCGATCCGCCAGACCGCCTCCACCTGGCGCGTCACATCCGTATGATCCACCGCATCATGACAGCACCGGCGGGCTCCGGCCGCAAGGTACGGGGGCGGGCCCACGCGGACCCGCCCCCGTACCACCGGAAGCTCACCCCTCCTGCTGGGCGCGCAGGGCGCGCTCTCGCTCCTTGAGCTCCTCGGGCATGTCGTCCATGTCCTCCAGCTCACCGATCCGGCGCAGCTGGAGCTTCATCTCGGTCGGGTCCCCCTTGGGCGGGTGCGGGCAACGCTTGGCCCACTCCACGGCCTCGGCGTGCGAAGACACCTGGAGCACCCAGTACCCGGCGATGAACTCCTTGGCCTCGGTGAAGGGCCCGTCGACAACGGTGGCCTCCCCGTCGCGGAAGACGACCTCGGCGCCCTCCGAGGTGGGGGCCAGGCCCTCACCGGTCAGCAGGACCCCGGCCTTGGCCAGCTCCTCGTTGTAGGCGGCCATCGCCTCGTAGATCTCGGGCCCGGGCTCGTAGTCGGCGGCCTCGGACGCGGGGTCGCTCATGATCGACATCAGGTAACGCATGGTGTTCGCCCTCTTTCGAGTGTCCGGCGGGGTCTTCCCCGCTCTCACCTGTTCGTCGAACGGGTCGACGCCGGATCGACACCCGCCATGAACTTTTTTCCTACTCCTCCTTCCTTCCCAACGCGGCTCGTTCGACCTGCGCCCACGAAACGGGGTGCCGGCCACAATCGGACAACGGGGACCCCGAGGAACGTGCTGAGCTGGGGCGTTCGATAGGGTTTCGGCACGGTTCCGACGGATACGAACCCTGGTCGCCCTCCCCCGGCGCCGGTCGCGGAACCACGAGAACACGAAGGAGTACGCGGGATGGGCCTGTTCCTGAGTACCGCCTTCGGATTCCCCACCGTCCTGTTCACGCCGATGCTCATCGTGGTCCTGGGCTACTGGATCTTCGTGATCGTCGGTGCCGCGGACACCGAAGCACTCGACAGCGTGGACGCCGACGGTGACGCCGCCGGGCTCAGCGCGGTCCTGAGCAAGGCCGGGCTGGGGAGGGTTCCGGTGACCGTGGCCCTGACCATGCTGATCTGCGTGGCCTGGTTCGTCAGCATGATGGGAAGCATCGTGACCAGCCTCATCGAGACCACCTCCGCGCCGATGCTGTGGGCCCTCGGGGCCGTCGTCCTACTCATCGCCCTGGTCGCCGCGTGGGCGGTCACCAGCGGCGTGGTGATGGGACTCCAGCGGTTCCTGCCCAAGCGCAAGGGCGACTCCAAGCACGAACTCGTCGGCCGCACCTGCCGCATCCGCATCGGTGAGGCCCGTGAGGACTTCGGCCAGGCCGAGATCACCACCGCCGGTGGAGCCGCCATCTCCATCCCGGTGCGAACGACCGGCGGCGAGGTCCTGTCCGTCGGCAGCACGGCCCTCATCTTCGACCACGACGCGGCCGACGACCACTTCCTCGTCACCGCCTTCGACCCCGCTCTGGATCCCGGTCAGCACTGAGTGTTCCGGCTCCACCCGCGATGAGCAGGGATGATCTTGTCCACTTCGGAACCGTTCGCCACGCGGACGCGTCATAACCCCTGACAAGCGATCTTTTCGGGCACGGCCGTCCCGCTCCCGTCCCTCCGCCCGACGCCGCGTATCCCCCGATCCACGCCGCTCGCAGAAAGAGACCCCTACGTGTTGCTGAGTGCTCCGGCCACCGGACAGGAAGCGGCCGATGCCACCTTCCTGACCATCGGTGTCGCCATCGCCATCGGAATCGTCGTCCTCCTGGCCCTACTGCTGATGGTGACCAGGTTGTTCCGCAAGGTGGAGCAGGGCAAGGCCCTGATCATCTCCAAGGTGCGGGACGTCCACGTCACCTTCACCGGATCGATCGTCCTCCCGGTCCTGCACAAGGCCGAGATCATGGACATCTCCCTCAAGAGCCTGACCCTGGAACGCGGTGGCCGTGAAGGCCTGACCTGCAAGGACAACATCCGCGCCGACATCACGGTGTTCTTCTACGTCCGGGTCAACGAGACCGCCGAGGACGTCAAGAAGGTCGCCAAGGCGATCGGCACCGAACGCGCCAGCGACCAGGACACCCTCCAGGAGCTCTTCAACTCCAAGTTCTCCGAGGCGCTCAAGACCGTCGGCAAGCAGTTCGACTTCGAGGAGCTGTTCACCCACCGCGAGCAGTTCCGCCACGCGATCGTCTCCCTGATCGGCACCGACCTCAACGGCTACATCCTGGAGGACGTGGCCATCGACGAGCTGGAGCAGACCCCGCTGCACCAGCACGACGCCAACAACATCCTGGACGCGCAGGGCATCTCGAAGATCACCGAGCGCACCGCCCGGGAGCACAAGCGCACCAACGAGTTCGAGAACGACCGCAAGAAGGAGATCGACCGCCAGGACACGGAGACCGCCGAGACCCTCGCCGAGCTGGAGAAGCGTCGCGAGGAGGCGGCCGCCAAGGCCAAGCGCGAGATCGAGATCATCCGCGCCAAGGAGGAGGCCGAGACCGCCCGGGTCCAGGCCGAGGAGCGTCTCAAGTCCGAGACCGCCAACATCCGCACCTCCGAGCAGCTCGGCGTCCAGCACCAGAACCAGCAGCGTGAGATCGCGGTCGCCGAGAAGAACCGCGAGCGGGTCATCGCCATCGAGACCGAGCGCATCGAGAAGGACCGCATGCTGGAGGTCATCGGCCGCGAGCGCGAGACCGAGCTGAGCAGCATCGCCAAGGACAAGGAGGTCGAGGCCGAGAAGCGCGAGGTCGCCGACGTCGTCCGCGAGCGCGTGGCCGTCGACCGCACCGTCGCCGAGCAGGAAGAGGCGATCAAGAAGCTGCGGGCCGTGGAGGAGGCCGAGCGCCAGCGTCAGGCCATCATCATCCACGCCGAGGCCGAGGCCCAGGAGAACCTGGTCAAGGACATCAAGGCCGCCGAGGCCGCCGAAGCCGCGGCCAAGCACAAGGCGCAGGAGGAACTCACCCTCGCCGAGGCGCGTCAGCAGGCCGCCGAGCTGGACACCCGCGCCAAGATCCGTCTGGCCGAGGGCCTGCAGGCCGAGGCCGCCGCCGCGGGTCTGGCCGAGGTCCAGGTCCGGGAGCAGGACGCCGAGGCCGTCGAGAAGCTGGGCCGCGCCGAGGCCGTCGTGGCCCGCGAGAAGGCCGACGTCGAGGCCGACGCCGTGGAGAAGAAGCTGCGCGCCGAGGCCGCGGGTCTGACCGACAAGGCCGCCGCGATGGCCGCCCTGGACGAGGTCAGTCGCGACCACGAGGAGTACCGCCTGCGTCTGGAGGCGGAGAAGGAGGTCCGCCTCGCCGGCATCGACGTCAACCGTCAGATCGCCGAGGCCCAGGCAACGGCCATGGCCGCCGGGCTGGAGAGCGCCGACATCAACATCGTCGGTGGCGACGGCGCCTTCTTCGACCGGATGGTCAACTCGATCGGCATGGGCAAGGCCGTGGACGGGTTCGTCAACGGTTCCGAGACCGTGCAGGCGCTGGGCAACGGCTGGCTGAACGGCGAGGGCAACTTCGCCGAGGACATCAAGAGGGTCCTGGCCGAGGTGGACACCGAGGACGTCAAGAACCTCACGGTCTCCGCGCTGCTGCTCAAGCTGATCGGCGCGGGCGGCCCGGACACCGGCAAGCTGGACCGGCTGCTCGGCACCGCCCGTTCCATGGGGCTGGACCAGCTGCCCGTCAACGCACTCGCCCCCGTGAAGCAGTGAGGTAGTCCTCCGTGACCGAGGCCCAGTCCGGGGGCGCACAGCCCCAGGAAGCACGGCTCCAGGAGACCGAAGGCCCCGGGCCCGAAGCCGAGGACGCGCGGTCGCTGGACGCGGGCACCTATGAGGTGCTCCGCGCCCGGCTCCGCGAACAGACCGGCGAACTGGCCCGACGGACCGAGGAGCTCAACAACCGTCGGCTGGAGGTGTTCGGCGGCACCGAGCTGGCCCTGCTCGGCACCGAACGCATCCGCACCGAACACAACTGCGTACCGCGCGACATCGTCAGCGTGGGGCGTTCCGTCGGAGACGACACCGGCGGGAACACGATCCTGTTCGGCTACAACGTCTACATCGGGATGCAGAGCACCACACACGTCCCCGACGTGTTCTCCCTGCACCGGTACGAGCACGGTGACGACTCCTTCGAGTTCACCGACGCGCCCGAGGACGCCATCCCCGGGCTGCTCGCGGACGAGCGTTTCCGGCAGGACTTCGAGCAGCTGTACCGCTACTACCGCGACGCCCGCCTGCTCCAGCTGCGCAGGGTCGAGGAGCGGCTGCTGGCCGTCTTCCAGACCGGCCCGAGAACGGAGGACGTCCGCGTCCTGAGGTGGTCGATCTCGCCCACCGGCGAGATCGCCTACCTCGACGACCGGGGCGAACGCGACCACGTGTTCCCGCCCGCGCACGACTTCGAGTGGGTGGAGGCCACCCGCGAGAACCACGTGATGGGGCGGCACCCGCACATCTCGATCCGCGACGAACTGTTCGTGGAGACGGTCGGCGGCGACCTGACCATCAAGATCGAGAACAACACCGAGGTCGGCGAGGGGATCTACAGCGAGCCCGTCGACGAGCCGCTGCAGAGCCTGGCCGACGCCTCGGTGTTCCACGCCGAGGTCGGCGCGCTGATCCTGCTGAAGGTCCTGCCGTACAACGAGACCACGTGGCGGTACCTGGTCTTCAACAAGCGGACCAAGGAGGTCGAGCGCCTCGACGGCATCGGCCGTTCCTGCCAGCGGCTGCCCGACGACCAAGGGCTCATCTTCCCGGGTGGTTACTACCTGGCCACCGGGGTGGCGCGGACCTTCGACACCGACGTCACCGACCTGGAGTTCGACCGGGTGGTGCGTTCTCCCAACGGTGAGGACGTGCTGTACGTCTTCCACTCCCGGGCGGACGGCCGCAGTCTGCTGCTGCCCTACAACACCATCCGCAAGGAGGTCGCCAACCCGATCGTCTGTCACGGCCACTCGCTGTTCGACGACGGGACAATGACGGTGTTCCGCGACGGCTCGGGCGAACCCACCCGGGTGCACCCGATGCAGGTGTGGCGAACCCCGTTCGTGTCCGACGTGTACGCCGCCGCACAGCCGGTGGGCACCGGGCCCCTGGAGCGGATCGGCAACGCCGAACTGGTGCAGGGCATCTCGGAGAGTCTGTCGGTGTCGCGGATCGCCGAGGACATGCGGCCCTCCACCGAGGTGTTCGAGGCGATCATCGCCTCCTGCCGGAGGGTCCTGGACCGGTTCCACTGGCTCGGTGACGAGGAACTGGGCGACCTCGCCGCTCCGCTGACCGAGGTACGCGGCACCGCGGAGCGGGTGCTGGACGAGTTCGAGACCGTCCAGTCCCTGACCCGGCAGGCCGCCGAGACCCTCGCGGAGACCGAGGCGAAGGTCACCGCGCTCATCCGTCGATCCAGGGGCGAGACCCCGAGGTCCGCGGAGGGCTGGGTGACCCGTCTGACCGAACTGCGCCGCGCCCAGGGTCAGGCCGCCACGCTGCGCGAGATGCGTTACGTGGACGGCGAGCGGATCGACGCGATCGAGCAGGGCCTCGACGAGGAGATCGCCTCCACCGGCCGGCGCACGGTGTCCTTCCTGGAGCAGGAGGACGCCTTCGACGGCTACCACTCCGAGGTGGAGCGGCTGGTCGAGGACGCCGAGGCGCTGGAGGCGGTCAGCGCCGCCACCGCCGTCGGCGAACGCATCGCCGAACAGACCGAGGGCCTTCAGGTCGTCACCGAGGTCATCGGTTCACTCGACATCGGCGACGCCCAGGTGCGCACCCGCATCCTGGAGCGGATCAGCGAGGTCATGGGCGGGGTCAACCGCGCCCGGGCCACCCTGGAATCCCGGCGCAAGGAACTCCTCGCCCTGGAGGGTCGGGCCGAGTTCGCCGCCGAGTTCGCGCTGCTGGGCCAGGCCATCACCGGGGCGATCGCCGCCGCGGACACCCCGGAGCGCTGCGACGAACAGCTCGGCCGGATCATGCTCCAGCTGGAGAACCTGGAGTCGCGCTTCGCGGAGTTCGACGACTTCCTCCAAGAGCTGGCCGACAAACGCGAGGACGTCTACGAGGCGTTCTCCACCCGCAAGCAGTCGCTGGTGGACGAGAGGTCCAGGCGGGCCGACCGTCTGGCGTCCTCGGCCGCCCGTGTCCTGGAGGGGGTGCACCGGCGGGTCGCCACCCTGACCACGCTGGAGGACATCAACACCTACTTCGCGTCCGACGCGATGGTGACGCGACTGCGCCGCACCGTCACGGAGATGCGCGAACTCGGTGACACCGTCCGCGCCGAGGAGCTGGAGGGCCAGATCCTGGCCGCCCGGCAGGAGGCCGGACGGGCCCTACAGGACCGCAGCGACCTGTTCGAGGGCGGGCCCGGGGGCGAGACGATCCGGTTGGGCAGGCACCGTTTCGCGGTGAACACCCAACCCATCGACCTCACCCTCACTCCGCACGACGGACACATGTCGGTGGCCATCACCGGTACCGACTTCCGCTCGCCCGTCACCGACGAGGCGTTCCAGGAGACCCGGCACCTGTGGGACCGGCTTCTGGTCTCCGAAAGCCCCGACGTGTACCGGGCCGAGTACCTGGCCACGTCGATCCTGGCCGCGGCCGAGGAAGGTGCCGAAGGACTGTCCCTGGACGCCCTGCACGACGCGGAGCTGCACGCCGAGAACGGCGACTCGTTGCTTTCGCTGGTGCGCGGGGTCGCGGAGTCGCGTTACGACGAGGGATACGAGCGGGGCGTGCACGACCACGACGCCGCGAAGATCCTGTCGGTGCTGTTGCGGTTGCGCGCCGGGGCCGAGTTGCTGCGCTACCCGGGGCAGGTGCGCGCGGTCGCCCAGTTGTTCTGGGCCAACGGGGCGGACGAGGGGCTGCGACGTTCCTGGCGTACTCGCGCGGTCTCCCTGGCCCGGGCCCGGAGCGTGTTCGGGGCGCGGAGGTCGGCGGCGATCGACGCCCTGCGCACCGAGCTCGCCGAGGCCGTGGACACCTTCCTCACCGAGACCGGGCTGCACCAGGACACCGACCTCGAAACGGTGGGCGACTACCTGTTCGAGGAAATGGCCCTGGACGGTCCGAACCGGCGCGGATTCGTCTCCGGTGCGGGTGCGCGCACCCTGCTGGACCGGTTCCACCGGGCTCTGGGCAGTACCCGCGAGACCACCCGTAAGGCCTTCGAGGAGGACCTGCGAGGGCTCGGCGACGACGTGGCCGCCCGACACCAGCTCGTGACGGCCTGGTTGGAGGCCTACGCGACCACCCTGGAGGAACCGGCCGCCCCGGGTGACCTGCCCGAGGCGGTGGCGCTGCAACTCGCCACCGTGAACCGGTACGAGTCCTCCGCCTCGGTCGAGGAGAAGGTGCCGGGGCTGTTGGGGTCCCACCCGAGGATCGAGGGGCGGTCGCTCTCCGTGCGGTTGGACGAGATCCTGCCGCGCACCCGCCGGTTCCAGGCCGTGGACGTGCCCGCCTACCGGGACTTCCAACGGCGCCGCAACGACCTGGTGGGCACCGAACGCGAACGTCTGCGGCTGGAGGAGTACAAGCCGAAGGTGATGAGCGGGTTCGTGCGCAACCGTCTGTTGGACGAGTCGTACCTGCCGCTGATCGGGGACAACCTCGCCAAGCAGTTGGGGGCGGCCGGTGACGACAAGCGCACCGACCAGAGCGGCCTGTTGCTGCTCATCTCCCCGCCCGGATACGGCAAGACCACGCTCATGGAGTACGTGGCCAGCCGGTTGGGGCTGGTGTTCGTCAAGGTGAACGGGCCTTCTCTGGGGCACTCCATCACCTCGTTGGATCCGGCCGAGGCCCCGGACGCCACCTCCCGCCAGGAGATCGAGAAGATCTCCTTCGCGCTGGAGATGGGCGCCAACACGATGCTGTACCTGGACGACATCCAGCACACCAACCCCGAGCTGCTCCAGAAGTTCATCTCGCTCTGCGACGGGCAGCGCCGGATGGAGGGCGTGTGGGAGGGCCGAACCCGCACCTACGACCTGCGCGGGAAGCGGTTCGCGGTCTGCATGGCCGGTAACCCCTACACCGAACAGGGCAAGCGGTTCCGGATCCCGGACATGTTGGCCAACCGTGCCGACGTGTACAACCTGGGCGACGTGCTGTCCGGGAAGGAGGAGCTGTTCGCGCTCAGCTACATCGAGAACGCGATCACCTCCAACCCGACCCTGGCGCCGCTGTCCACCCGGGACCAGGAGGACGTGCACACGTTCGTGCGCATGGCCCAGGGGGACGAGTCGGTCGGCACGGACCGGTTGAAGCACCCGTACTCGGCGGCCGAGGTGGACCGGATCGTGTCGGTGCTCCAGAAGCTGCTGCGGGTGCAGGAAGTGGTGCTGGCCAACAACCAGGCCTACATCGCCTCGGCCGCGCAGTCCGAGGACTCCCGCACCGAACCGCCCTTCCAGCTCCAGGGTTCGTACCGCAACATGAACCGGCTCTCCGAGAAGATCGTGCCGGTCATGAACGAAGCCGAGGTGGAGGCCGTCATCGACGACCACTACCTGGGCGAGGCACAGACCCTGACGTCGGGCGCCGAGGCCAACCTGCTGAAGCTCGCCGAGCTGCGCGGGGTGATGACCCAGGAGCAGGAACGGCGCTGGGCCGAGGTCAGGGACGGCTTCCGTCGGGGCCGGGCCTTGGGCGGAGCCGACGACGACCCGATGACCAGGGCCATCGGTGCGATGGGCCTGCTCGCCGACCGGGTCGGAGAGATCGGTACCGCGCTCAACAACAACGACCGCTGACACCGTTCGGCCGGTAAGGGCCGGTTCCGGGGACGCCCCGGAACCGGCCCTTCGAGTTGTCCACAGAAGTTCACCCCGCCCCTGCGCATGTGCTCACGACTCCTCTAAAGTGATGCGGGCATAGTGAAAAGCCAAGCCTTGGAGCGTCGCGACGAACGACGAGTCAAGGGCATACTGCCGAGTTTTCGGGTAGAGAACCATCGGTCGCTACGCGACGAGCAGGAACTCATCCTCGTACCCGCCGAGCAGAGCGCCGTTGGATTCCCCTCACCCGACGAGATCGGTCCGCTCAAGACGACCGGGATCTTCGGAGCAAACGCCTCCGGGAAGTCTTCCGTGGTCAGGGCGATCGCGTTCATGCGGCGTAAGGTGCGTGGTGATCCATTCAGATGGACACCGGCGTTCTCTTCTTACGGCCCAGAAGGCGATGGCCTGCCCCAAATCCCTCGCGAGCCCCACCACGTTCCATTCGGAGGCGGTCGGCGCCCTCAACCGAGTACGTCGATGGTTCAGAACCTCACTCCGTGTCATTTCCGGGGATCTGGGGTCCTTGCGAGGCAACCGACCACCGGCCGGCGATACAGAACATCTGCGCCGCCTCACCGAACCGGCAGGCGCGGTCGGCACCGGCATCGATGGTTACAAGGTCGAGAGGATCCCCCTCACTCCCGAGGAACAGGCCGAGATCGAAGCCCTTCGCCCACGAACCCCCGTAGAGCGTCAGGGCCCAGGAGAGGAACCCCCGATGAGGAGAGGTCGCAGCCCGGGTAAACGACCGGGTGGGCTTCGAGAGCGTCCCAAGGTCCTGATCCTTGGGGAGGGCGAAACGGAGCACGAGTACTTCGTAGGCCTACGCGACCACTTCAAGTGGTCCGGGCGAAGAGCCTCCGTGTCTTCGGGGCGAGGTCCCGAGCCGGTGAAGATCGAGATCACGGCCCGAACCAGGGCGGACCACTACGACGATCACCCCTGGGCCGATGTCCATACGGTGGTCGACGTGGTGGAGCGACAGTACGAACGGCGCGCTCGCTGAGGCGTTCGTGTGTCTACCACTCGGTGGCGGTCAGGAGGCGGTCACGCAGCTCTGGGGCGAGGGTGCGCATGTAGGTGGCGCTGATGTGTCCGGCGTCCCAGAAGACCAGCACGTTGCCGACGACCGGGCGGCACAGGTCGGGTTCGCAGATGCGGTCGGTGAGGTCGAGGGTGACGACGTTGTTCGGGAGGTCGAGGTCGGCGGCTTCGAAGGGGGAGGCCTCGGCCATCGAGTCGGTGAGGGGCGCCGTGCATTCCTCTGGGGATGCCGTGGCCAGGCACTCGGGGGCGTCGAAGCCCAGGCGCGGGGTGTCGCGGACCGCGACGACCTCGATGCCCAGGGCCTCCAGCTCGCGCCAGCGGTCGACGTACCCCTCCACCAAGACCTCTTCGCCGAAACCGGCGGTGGTGTCCAGGCTGGTGGTGGTGCCTGTGGTGAACACGGTGTCGGGGCGTAGGTCGGCGAGTTCGGCCATCACGCCTTGGTTCCACTCGGCGCACTCGGTGTAGGGCTCACCCTTGTAGAGCTGGGGCGCGTCGGTGAACAGGCAGGCGCCCTTGACGATGTTGAGCAGTCGCCAGCCCTGTTGCTCCGCGATGACTTCGAGGGCGGGGAACCAGTGGGCGGCGTGGGAGCCGCCGACGAGGGCGATGGTGCGGTCGGCGTCCTCGGGCCCGTACTCGCAGACGATCGCCTCGGTTCCGGCGATGGTCTGGTTGCAGCCGTCCTCGTAGGTGAGCGGGGTGTCCTGGGCCGCGGAGGCGGGAGCGGGGTGGACGGGGTCGGGGTACTCTCCGTGCTCGGCGCCGATCGCCGCGGCGCCCGGGTAGCGCTGCGGATCGGCGATGAGTTCCTCCAGGCGTCGCTGTTCGGTGTCCATGTGTGTGGTCCACACGGTCGTGGCCAGGAGGAGTGGCGAAAGGCAGGCCAAGGCGAGGGCCGGGCCTCGGACCCGCGAAGCCCGGGCGTAGGTCGTGACCCGGTCGGCCAGAGGGGTCGTCGCGGCGGCCAAGGCCATGGACACGGCGAGGACCATCGCGCCGCCGAGGGGGCTCGCCAGGGTTCGGCCAGTGAACTCCAGGTAGAACACCAGGACCGGCCAGTGCCACAGGTACAGGGCGTAGGAGATCGAGCCGAGGTAGCGCACCGGGCGCGGGGTGAGCATCCGGTCCGCGCCCCAGCGTGAATCCGTGGTTCCCGCGACGACGACGGCGGCCGCCGCGAGGGTCGGCCACAGTGCCGCGTAGCCGGGGAAGACCGTGGACACCTGGAGCAGGACACCGCAGAGGACGAGGGCGGCCAGGCCGGCCCAGCCGAGGAGGATCCGGAGGCTCTTCGCCGGCTTCAGGTACGGCAGGAACAGCGCGAGCAGACCGCCCAGCGCGAACTCCCACAGGCGCGCGCCGGTGTCGAAGTAGGCCCAGGTCTGGTCGGTTCGGGTGACGTACACCGAGTACGCCAGGGAGACGGTGAACACCGCGCCCAGGGCGACGACGAGGCCGCGCCGCGGGGAGGTTCCTCTCCGGGTCGCCCACCAGAGGGCCAGGCCGATCAGCGGCGGCCACAGCAGGTAGAACTGCCCCTGGATCGAAAGCGACCAGAAGTGTTGGAAGAGGCTCGCGCCGTCGTCACGGGCCAGGTAGTCGACCGACCCGAGCGCCAGGTGCCAGTTCTCGAGGTAGAGCGCCGAAGCGACTCCTTCGGCGACCGTGTCGCGCCACCGGGTCTCCGGGAGGAGGAACCGGGTGGCGACCAGGGTCGCCCCGATCACCAGGACGGCGGTGGGCACCAACCGTGTGGCCAGTCGCGCGAGGAAGTCCCCGTAGCGGATGCGTCCGCGGCCGGCGGCCCGCACCAGGGATCCGGTGATGAGGAAGCCGGTGAGCAGCAGGAAGACGTCCACGCCGCCGGAGACCCGGCCGAACCAGATGTGGTAGGCGGCGACGAGGAGGACGGCGATCGCGCGAAGCCCGTCGATCTCCGGCCGGTGGCCTTCGGTGGGCACGGGAGAACGCACGGACGACCTTCGCGAAGGGAACGGGGAGGTCGCCATGATGGCCCGCCCGGGTGAAGGGCGCGCGTACGTGGGTCGACCTCCCGGTCTCGTCCGGAAGAACCCCGTCGAAGGTCAGAGGCGGATCGTCTCGCGGTTCGGGTCGGTGAGCATCTTCGGGTCGCGGTCACGCAGCAGGGCCATGATCGGGGCGATCGTGTCCGCCTCCTGGGCGTACTCGGCTTCCTCGGTCTTGAGCCCCACCACCTGGAAGAACAGCACCAGCCCGTTGTCCGTGTCCAGGATGCGCATGTCGGCGTCGGGCACGATCGCGAGCGAGGTCATGTCGCCGTTCGACCTCTCGCCACCGAGCGGAGAGCGGGTGATGATCCAGTGCCCCACGTCGAGTTGTGCCCCGGCGACGTACTGCTCGGCCAGGGCGTGCAGGACACGGAGGATCCACGCGGGTACGGTCTCGTCCCCCTCCTCACGCGGGATGCGGCAGGAGAACTCGAACCCGGCCCCGGAGACCCGCTTCTCCTCGCTGGTCTTCTCCCCCAGTTCGGTGAGGCCGAAGGTCACGAGCAGCCAGTGCCCCTCCATCGGGTAGGCGAGCACGCCGTCGATGCCCTGGTCGTTCCCACCACCGGGGAACTGGATGGTCAGCGGCCGCACGTCCGGGTAGTGCTGCGCCCACCCCTCGTAGATCTGGGTGAGTCCGGGCAGCATCTCCAGCATCGTGCGTTCTCCTGGTTCGGGTTCGGTGCGCGGTGGTCGGCGCACTTCAGAGGATAGGAGTCGTCCGAGGGCACGCCGACCGTCCTTATGAAGAACTTGCGCGCCCCTACGTAGAGTCGCTGTCCGCCCCTTCGCGAAGAGGGGGGCGGACAGACAGGGGACAGCGATGAGCAGCAGTGATCCGACCGAGGCGGGGGCCATCGTCGGTTGGGTGGTCGGCCTCATGGAGACCTTGGGCGGGCCGGGGGTGGGTCTGGCGATCGCCTTGGAGAACCTCTTCCCGCCGATCCCCAGTGAGGCGATCCTGCCGTTGGCCGGGTTCAGTGCTTCCCAGGGCGACCTGGGTCTGATCGAGGTGATCCTCTGGGCCACCATGGGCTCCCTCGTCGGGGCGCTGGCGCTCTACGGTCTCGGCGCGTGGCTGGGCCGGGATCGGTTCCGGCGGCTCGCCGACCGTGTCCCCCTGGTGAAGCTGTCCGACATCGATCGCACCGAGGCCTGGTTCCGCCGGCACGGGACCAAGGCCATCCTGTTGGGACGCATGGTGCCGATCTTCCGCAGCTTCATCTCGATCCCGGCCGGGATCGAGCGGATGCGCCTCTCGGTGTTCCTGGCCCTGACGGCTCTGGGGAGCGCCGTGTGGAACACCGTGTTCGTCCTGCTCGGCTACCACTTGGGCGAGCAGTGGCACGTGGTGGAACAGTACGTGGGTATCGGTTCGAAGGTGGTTCTGGCCGGGGTCGGCCTGGCGTGCGTGTGGTTCGTCGTGGTGCGGGTGCGTGAACGCCGCCGCCCTAAGGTGCGGGGCACTCGGGTCGACTCCGAACGAACACTCTGAGGGACAGGGTTCCCTGGCGGGTGGGTGACAGTTTCCGCGCGGTACACGGCAAGGGGTCTTGTCGGCGGGTCGAGAGACTTGTAGGTTTCCTCCAATCTCAATGAGATAAACGAAAACTACTTCCCGTGACCTTGGTGGTAGACCCGCACACCCTCGAACCCGCTCAAGAGGTGGACCCCCATGAACTCCCCTGTGTTCAAACGCGCCCTGAGCGGCCTGGCGGCGGCGGCGCTTCTCGCGCTCACGCCCCAGGTCGCCATGGCCGACACCGACTTCACACCCACCCCCGCGGACACCCCCGCCGAGCGTGCGTCCGCCGACCGGCAGGCCCTGGAGGACAAGCTCGAAGCCGTCTCCATCCCGACCGGCCCGCTGACCTTCGGCGCCGAGCCCCTGGCCGCGGCCCAGAACGCCGCGGAGAGCGCGGCGGCCGGCGCGTCCTGCACCATCTCGGCCCAGGAGGCCACCGCGATGGCCTTGGCCCCGGTCTGGCCCGAGGTGTCCGGCGGTTCCTCCGAGCCGCCCTCGCCGATGACCCTCTCCCGGTACGACAACCAGTCCGGTCTCTACGACCCCGCCGGGCGTGACGGCCTGTTCTTCAACCCGGGCGTCGGCCTGTGGCAGATGGACTCGGCCGGGCTGGGAACCGACAACACCGCCGGTGAGGCCATCGACTCGGTGTGGGTGTCCGACTTCGTGGTGCCCTACATCGTGGACAAGTACTGCGGCGCCATCAACGGCGGATCGGCCGCGCCGGCCGCGCGGGCGACGGCGTGGTCGGACTGGAACGCCTGTTCCGCCGGTGACTGCGACACCGTCTACTGGCGTGCGTACAACAACGGCATCGGCGCGGAGCCGACCGTGGACCGCTACGGCGGTGGCCAGGCGCGGACCTGCTCCTACGAGGGCTCTTCGTACGACTGCCTGTTCGTGGACGTGGCCAACGCCCAGGGCGCGGACTGGTGGGCGAACCCGGGCAGTGGCCAGTCGCCGGTACCGCACCCGTTCTACGTGCTCCGGGCCGGTGACAACGAGGTCCGGGTGTGGTTGGCGCAGGACTCGGGGCACGGGGTGGACGTGACGGTCACCCGCCCGTTCGGCGGCAACGCCCGTGACGCCCTGTCCTGGACCGACGGACGAGGGCTGTGCGACACGACCGAGGGTCGCGGCGCCTGCTGAGGCACTCACCCAGGGGCGGGACGGCTCGGCCGTCCCGCCCCGCGCCATATCGAACGCGACACATCGATGGGGACCGCCCGCACATCCTTGTCCCGGTCGAATAGAAGACGAATAGGATCCAACCTCCGCCACCATTTCCGACCGAAGTCACTTAACGTCACGGGAAAAACATGCAAAGGCCCGCCCGGCCAGGTATTCGCGCGAACTTCGACACCCTCATGCGACTTTTGGAGGAAAAAGGTCAAGTGCGAACAGGTGGATAAGATGCCTAGTGTTCTACCTGCGCAATCAGACCTTTCAACGGCCATCGAGGTTCACATAAAAAAGAATCACCATTGACATGGCCTGAACACACGACCAACTCTGCTTTTCATATTCGAATAACACATCGGAAGCCGGCCCTGACACCGGCCACGACCACTGCCTCCCCACCGGAAGCGAAACAAAAGTTACTGTGCGCACGGGGCTCGCAGAAAAATCCCCCGAACTCACAAGGCACGGTGTCACTTCAGCATGAAGTACAGGTTTGAAATACTCGGTCCCGTCGGCCGAGGTGGTCCCGGACGGCACGGTGAACAACACCTTGGCCGTGTGGATCCCGCAACGTTCCAGGTCCGGGGTGCCGGTCCGGACGACGACGGCGTTCCGACCGTCCTCGGCCAACGCCTCGCACACCTGGTCGGCCGTGGTTCGGACGTCGTCCGGCGGCTCCGCCCGGGAGTCGGTGTCCAGGACGAGGGAACGTGGGTCGAAGGCCTCCAGCCACGTGTCGGCCACCTCGTGGGGCGGGACCCCGTGCTCCGCCAGTTGTTCCATGGCGATCAGGTCGCGCAACGCGGCGGTCACGGCCTCCGCGGTGGAGGCGCCGAAACCCAGGGTCCGGTCCGTCCCCTCCTCACGGCGGGCGATGAGGGTGGGGCGGTCGGGGGCTCTTGCGCGTCTTCGCGTCGGTTTGGGAGCGCACCCATACCGATGGACCTAGTGTCCGAAACGCCCCAATAACCTGCCCTGAGGGACAGTTGACGCACCCTTGGCCGACACAAGTACCCGCCAAGACTGGCGCATGGAGCTACTCAGTAGTAACATTGACTTGTTACTAGTCGGTAGATCCGCGTGTACAGACACCGCGGCCAGGGACACAGCGGAGCTGTCCATGACGCATTACAAGAGCAACCTGCGCGACATCGAGTTCAACCTCTTCGAACTCTTCAAGCGCCAGGACATCCTGGGCCAGGGCCCCTTCGAGGAACTCGACGAGGAGACCGCGCGCACCATCCTGGAAGAGGTCGACCGCCTCGCCACCGGTGTCGTCGCGGAGTCGTTCGAGGACGCGGACCGCAACCCGCCCGTCTTCGACCCCAAGACCAACACCGTCGCCATCCCCGAGAGCCTGAAGAAGTCCTACCAGGCCTACATGGACGCCGGCTGGTACAACCTCGACCTTCCCCAGGAGCTCGGCGGCCTCGGCGCCCCCCGCTCCCTGGTGTGGTCCGCGGCCGAGCTCATCCTGGGCTCCAACCCCTCCGTGCACATGTACTCTGCGGGCCCCGGCTTCGCCGGCATCCTGCACGCCGAGGGCAACGAGGCTCAGAAGAAGTTCGCCCAGCAGGCCATCGAGAACGGCTGGGGCGCCACCATGGTGCTGACCGAGCCGGACGCCGGCTCCGACGTCGGCGCCGGCCGCACCAAGGCCACCGACCAGGGTGACGGCACCTGGCACATCGAGGGCGTCAAGCGCTTCATCACCTCGGCCGAGCACGACATGTCCGAGAACATCTTCCACCTGGTGCTGGCCCGCCCCGAGGGCGCCGGCCCCGGCACTAAGGGCCTCTCCCTCTACCTGGTGCCCAAGTTCCTGGTCAACGAGGACGGGTCCCTCGGCGAGCGCAACGGCGCCTACGTGACCAACGTCGAGCACAAGATGGGCCTCAAGGCCTCCACCACCTGTGAGCTGACCTTCGGCGACAAGCACCCCGCCATCGGTTACCTCGTCGGCGACAAGCACGACGGCATCCGTCAGATGTTCCTCGTCATCGAGTACGCCCGCATGATGGTCGGAACGAAGGCGATCGCGACCCTGTCCACGGGTTACCTGAACGCCCTGGAGTACGCCAAGAACCGCGTGCAGGGCAACGACCTCGCCGGGGCGAAGAACTCCCCCAAGGTCACCATCACCCACCACCCGGACGTGCGTCGCAGCCTCATGACGCAGAAGGCGTACGTGGAGGCCATGCGTTCGCTGGTCATCTACACCGCCACCCAGCAGGACGCGATCCAGATCGCCCGGGCCAAGGGTGAGGACCCCTCCGGGCTGGAGGCCATGAACGACCTCCTGCTTCCGATCGTCAAGGGTGTCGGCTCGGAGCACTCCTACGCGCTGCTGGCCGAGTCCCTGCAGACCCTGGGCGGCTCCGGGTTCCTGCAGGAGTACCCGATCGAGCAGTACATCCGCGACGCCAAGATCGACACCCTCTACGAGGGCACCACCGCGATCCAGGCTCAGGACTTCTTCTTCCGCAAGATCGTGAAGAACGGTGGCCAGGCCATCGGCACGCTGTCCGCCGAGATCAGGGCCTTCGCCGAGAGCGACGCCGGCAACGGTCAGCTGAAGGAGGAGCGCGCGCTCCTGCTCGGCGCCCTCGGCCAGGTCGAGAAGATGGTCGAGCTCATGGTCGGCCACGCGATGGGCTCCGCCGAGGACTCCCGCGAGCTGTACAAGGTCGGCCTGAACTCCGTCCGCCTGCTGTTCGCCTTCGGTGACGTGGTCCTGGGCTGGCTGCTGCTCCGCCAGGCCGAGATCGCGCTGAACAGCGTGGACGGCGCCGACGACGTGGACAAGAACTTCTACACCGGGAAGATCGCCGCCGCGCGCTTCTTCTCCGAGCAGTTCCTGCCCCGCGTCGAGGCCGAGCTGAAGATCGCCCAGAACGTGAACCTGGGCCTCATGGACGTCCCCGAAGAGGCCTTCTAGGCTCCGACGGGACACAGGACACCGCCGAGGGGCGGGGTGGTCACACGACCGCCCCGCCCCTCGGGCGTTCTCGCCCCACGGGCTCAGGGCTCCACGTCCACGAGGTCGCCACCGCGGTGGCGTTCCTCGCGCGGGCCGACGCGCGCCCCCTATCTCCGGCGGCGGGCGCGGAGGAGGAACACGACGAGCACGCAGGTGGACAGGACCGTGGTGACGGCCATGGGAACGAAGGCCACCTGGTAGGAGGAGGGCTCTTCGGGGAGCGCCTGGAGGATCGCGCCCGCGGCGACGGTGCAGACGACGGCGGTGGTGAACCCGCTCATGTTGACCAGGCCCGAGGCGACTCCGGTGCGACCGGCGGGGATACCGTCGCGGGCGAAGTCGAAGGAGATCGTGGGCGCCATGGTCTGACCGAGCGCGCTCAAGGCCAGTACCGCCACGCCGAGGGGTACGGGCGCGCCATCCGGCCACAGGACCAACAGGAGCCACCCCAGGCTCAGGGTTCCGCCGAAGACCAGGGCGAAGTAGCCCCGCACGCCCGGCCTGCGACCGACCAGGACCCCCGCTAGGGGTGCGAGTGGGAGGGCACCGGCGGCCAGACCGGTGAGGGTGAGTGCGGCGGCGCCCTCGGAGAGCCCCAGACCGTTCACGAGGAAGGGGTAGCCCCACAGCACCATCATCATCGTGAACGGCGCCATGACGGCCGCGTGGTGCGCCATGCCGATCCGGGGCCCGTCGGCGCGCAGCGCCTCCTTGAGGGCCGCCCAGGCGGATATGGGGTCGGCGACGGTGGAACGTCCGGCCGCCCCGTCGGGTCGGTCACGGACCATCAGCAGCATCAGGGACGCCATGAGCACGGTGAGCCCGGCTGTGGCGAGGAAGGCCGCCACCCAGCCGATCCCGCCCAGTGCCCAGGCCAGCGGGGCGGCGCTGGCCACTTGGCCGGTGCCGCCGACGACACCGGTCAGACCGCTCACCAGCGCGTAGCGCGCGCGGGGGAACCACAGCGCGGCGAGCCTGATGACGTTGAGGAAGACGAGCGCGTCACCCAGACCGATGAGGAAACGGCCGGCGACCGCCATCTCGATCCCCGGGGCGAGCGCGAACATGCAGGATCCGATGGCCATCGCCGCCATGCCCATGACCAGCGTGTACCGGGGGCCGAGCCGGTCGGCGAGCAGTCCGGCGGGCACCTGCAGGACCACGTACACGAGCAGCTGCAGCATGGGCAGTAGGGAGAGCAGCGCGGGCCCGACGTCGAATCGACTCTGTGCCTCCAGGGCGGCCACACCGAGTCCGTTGCGGTGCAGCATGGCGAGGAAGTAACCGCCCACGGCCACGCCCCACACCAACCAGGCGCGGGCACCGCCCCGTGGTTCGTCGGGGTCGGCGCCGTTCACTGTTGTCCTGTCACCGGATGTTTCGGACCGAATCTGGGTCACTTCGCCGCTTCTCTCCTTGTTTCCCGCCGTTTTCCAGTGTCCTCCACACCGGCGAACACCCCCCGCACCGGGGTGACCGGCCGCGCAAAAAGAACGGGAATGCCTTGTGGTGCGGCGGGTGTGGAAAGGGCAAAGCACCGCCGCCGACCGGCAAAACCTGCCCCACCTGCACAAAGTCACTGTAGGCGACAGTTTCGCGGCTCAACGTGGCGAAAACGGGTGACTCTGGCGACAGTCGAATCGGGACCAGAGTCCTTTCATCTCGGTTCGATAACTCGAACACAAGTTCTATTCGACCCTTCTGAACTGCAGGTTTTATGAATCAACGGGTCGATACAGACTTGTTAGGTGTTACATGCGTCACACTTACAAGCCTCGACTCCCAGGGGGACGTTGCTGCTAGCATCCGGAGCGCGAAGAATAACTGCGAGGTAACGGCAGAGTTCACACCGCACCAACTTCGTTCGAGGAAGCCATCCGGTGGCCCCTCGACACCGCGGCGACGTGGCCGCACAAGCACACACGGTCAGCACCCGCGGTTCCTCGACACACACTGGAGACGACCTTGAGTCACTGGCGCCTGAACAACCCCCGGGCCTCCCGGGCGAAGTCGGTACTCGCCAGCCGGGTCAAGCACAAGCCTC
Organism: Nocardiopsis sp. NPDC006832; assembly: GCF_040635885.1. Lineage (NCBI taxonomy): Bacteria > Bacillati > Actinomycetota > Actinomycetes > Streptosporangiales > Nocardiopsidaceae > Nocardiopsis > Nocardiopsis sp. NPDC006832. The sequence goes on from NZ_JBEYLC010000002.1 coordinate 153,573, forward strand.
GCCACGCCTTCTGCGCCCAGCGAGCGATCACGGCGCTCTTGAACGAACTCTCCGCCGTGGCCACCCGTCCCCTCTACTGGTCCGGTAGCTCCGAGATGGCCGTCGCCTCCGTCATGCGCGACGTGAACGTCTGGTGCCGCGACGGCCGCTTCTTCTGGAACGACCTCTTCCAGGGCGGCACCATGTCGCACCCGGCGAACGACCCCACCGGCGCCGCGGCCCTGCTCAACCCGTTCGCCCAGATCCCCGAGCCGGCGCACTACTACACGCACCGCAGCCCGGTGGCCGCCGCCTGACGCGCTCCCGTTAGCCTTCTGCCCCATGAGCAGACCCCTGGACACCGACACCGTCGTGGTCGGCCTGGGCGCGATGGGATCCCAGACCCTGTGGCGGCTGGCCCGTGAGGGCGTCGACGCGATCGGTGTCGAACAGTTCTCCCCCGGGCACGACCGGGGTTCCAGCCACGGCGAGTCCCGCATCATCCGGACCGCCTATCTGGAGGGCGCGGAGTACGTCCCCTTCGTGCGCGCCGCGTGGCGTGCCTGGGACGAACTCCAGGAGGCCGCGCGGGCACGCCTGGTCATCCGATCCGGCGCGCTGATGCTCGGCCACCCCGGTTCGGCGGCCATCGCCGGATCCACCCTGGCCGCCGAGAAACACGGCCTCGCCCACGAACACCTCTCCGCGTCGGCCCTGGCCGAACGCCACCCCCGCCACCTCACGCGCCCCGACGAGGTCGGCGTGTTCGAGGAGGGCGCCGGGGTGGTCCTGCCCGAACCCGCGATCCTCGCCGCCGTCCGGCTGGCCCGCCAGGCCGGGGCGCGGGTGCTCACGCAGCGGGCCGTCACCCGCGTCGAGCCCGATCCCGACCGCCCGCGCGTATGGGTCGGTGACACCGAGATCCGTGCCCGCCGCGTGGTCGTGACCGCGGGCGCCTGGCTGACCCGTCTACTGCCCGGTCTCACCGACCTGGGCGGTGGCATCAGGGTCGAGCGGCGCGTGCTCGGATGGTTCCCCATCACCGATCCCCTGCCCAGCACGGCCGGCCCCGAGCCGGTCTTCGCGCGCGACGAACCCGACGGCACCCTCTGGTTCGGTTTCCCCAGCATGGACGACGGTCGCACCTTGAAGATCGGGATCCACGCCGAGTCCGAGACGGTGCGCGCCGCCGCGGGCCGACGCGCGGGTTCCCAGTGGGGTGAACCCGTCGACCCGGACGTCGGCCCCCGTCCCCCGGACGAGGACGACGCACGCCGTCTGGGCGACCTCGCCGCGGGACTGCGCGGGGTGGGCCCACTGCCCGAACACATGGTGGCCTGCATGTACACGATGACGCCCGACGAGCACTTCCTCATCGGACGTCGGGACGAGCTGCCGGGGTTGGTCCTGGCGGGTGGTTTCTCCGGTCACGGGTTCAAGTTCGCCTCCGCCGTGGGCGTGGCCCTCGCCGACCTGGCCCGCACCGGACACACGGACCTGCCGATCGGTATGTTCGATCCGCACCGCTGGGATACCGACGGGCGACGGTCTCGCTGAACCCCGACGTCGTGTCCTGGTCCACGACGTCCGGAAGATCCCATGAGCCCGCCGCCCCCGGCGACCTGTCCGCACCGGACTCCCGTTCCACGTCCACGTTGGTCCACACCCCCGACTCCATGGCCCTGGCCACCGCCATGGAGGACGGCACCTCCCTGTGGGACTCCGAGTCGGGTGAACCCCTCGCGCACGTTCCCGTCGACACCGACCTGTCCTCCCCCGCCCCGGTCGCCTTCCACCCGAGCGGCTGTCTGATGGTCGACGGCGCCCTCATGGACGTCGCCCACAGTCGCGAGCACGACCTCGTCCTGGCCTCGCGCACCGGCGAGGACGGTCGGGCCCGATTCCTGGTGGCCTGGGATCCCGACACCGGAGAGGAGTTCCGGCCGGAGGGTCCGTCGACCTCCGGACCCGAGGTACACCCCTTCACGCTCTCCGATGACGGGAGCCTCCTGACGGGCGTGCGTTCCGAGGGCGGGGCCGTCACCGTGTACGAGATCGACCCCGAACTCGGCTACTTCCCGAGGGCGCTCTTGGGCGGACGCGACTGAGCCCCCTCGACCGCCCCATCAGGCGGAACTCCGGGCCGGATGAGGACAGCGCCCTGGGTGGTTTGTCGCCAAGCCGCTACATTGGCCCGGTACACGTCCTCTCCGTGAACCCTCCGGAAACGCCGCCGACTCGCGCGCAGTAAGGATCCCCTGCAGTCATGCAACCCCTCACCGCCGACGATCCCCCCGCCATCGGTCCGCACCGACTCCTGGCCCGGCTGGGCGCCGGCGGGATGGGGAAGGTGTACCTCGCGCGTACCCCCGACGGTCACCTGTGCGCCCTGAAGGTGGTCAAGGAGGACCTGGCGCACGACAACGGGTTCCGGGCACGGTTCGCCCGTGAGGTACGCACGGCGCAACGCGTGCGAGGCCCCTTCACCCCGGCGGTCGTGGACGCCGACCCCGAGGCCCCCGAACCGTGGATGGCCACCGAGTACGTGCCCGGCCCCACCCTCAAGGAGGCCGTCCGGGAGGTCGGGCACTTTCCCGCCGAGTCCCTGTTGGTGCTCACCCTGGGGTTGGCCCAGGCGTTGGCGACCATCCACGCCGCCGGGCTGATGCACCGCGACCTCAAACCCAGCAACATCTTGCTGTCCCCGCGGGGTCCACAGGTCATCGACTTCGGAATCGCCCGCGCCGTCGAGGGGACCGTCCTCACCAGGACCGGCCAGACCTTCGGCACCCCGTCGTACACGTCTCCGGAACAGATCACCGGTAAGAACGTCACTTCGCGCGCCGACGTGTTCTCGTTGGGCGGTGCGGTGATCTTCGCCGCCAGTGGGACGCCGCCCTTCGGTGCGGGCAGCCCGGTCAACGCCCTCGCCAAGGTGCTGAAGGCGGAACCGAACCTGGAGGCCCTCCCGGAGGGGCCGCTGCGGGACCTGATCGCCCGGTGCATGGCCAAGGAACCCGAACAACGCCCCGACACCGATTCCATCCTACGTGAGCTGTCCGGTCTGCCGCTGCCGTCGGCCGCGCACGGTTGGCTTCCCACCCGGGTGAACCGGCAGATCGACGCCAAGGCGGGTGAGACGGAACAGGCCAGGGCCGCCGAGCGCACCACCCTGCCCATGGGCAACGGCCCGGGTCGGGGCGGTGGAACCTCGTGGTGGCGCCGCCGGTCCGTGGTGATCGCGGCGGCCGCGGCCACCGCCTTGGTCCTGCTCGGTGGTGGGGCGCTGGCGTGGACCGCGCTGCCCCTCGGATCCGAGGACGGGCGGGAACCCACCGCCGACGCCTCCGCCGGGGCGGATGACGGGGCGGACGCGGGGACGGACGGCGGGGCCGCCGGCGAAGGCGATCCGGACACGGAGGAGAGCGACCACTTCGGCGGGTTCATGTACACCCTCACCTTCTCCGAGGACGGCGACCACCTGCACGTCTTCGGCGCGAGCACCCTCAGCACGTGGGACTGGCGCGACGGGGAGCTGATCGACGAGTACCCGAGCGCCCTCGGGGCCGACTTCACCGATAGTGGCCACGTCGCGACCGCCGTCAACGAGTACATCCGGGTCTGGCGGGGCGGAAGCGACAATCGGATCGCGGTCCTGGGCCAGGACGAGGAGTTCGGCATGTTCGACATGGCCGCCCTCACCGAGGACGCCTCCACGTTGGCGGCCGAGGCCTCCGACGATGGAACCGAGGACGGGAACCCGATTCTTCAGACGTGGGACGTGGAGAGCGAGGAGGTCGTCTTCGACCTCCCCCTCGACGGATACCTGCACGCCCTGGACTACACCCCGGACGGATCGATGCTGGTGGGGGCGAGCTACAACCTGGATGGTGAGGGCACGGCCTTCACGATCGTGTGGGACGCCGAGAGCGGCGAGGAAGTCCACCGGTTCGAGGGTGAGGAGATCTCGGACTTCGCGCTGTCCAGGGACGGGAGCACCCTGGTGGTCCTGATGGACTACACCGAGGTCCTGGCGGTCGACCTGACGGACGGTTCCACCCGGGAAATGGACATGTCGGGCCTCGGCGACGACAACATCTACGAGGTCGCGCTGTCCGAGGACGGTTCCGTCGCCTACGGCGGGACGAGTTGGCCGACCGCGGACACTCCCGTCTGGGACACGGCCACCGGTGAGGTCACGCCGGTCGAGGGGCTACGTCTCTCGGACGTCATCGGGGTCAGCGCCGACGGCGAGCACATCGCCACCACCGTGACCGAGGACGGCTACGCCACCGTCCGTGTCCTGGACACGACCGACTACGAAGTCGTCGCCGAGTTCTCCTGAACACCCCCGGAAGGCCACCATGCAGCAACCCGCCCCACACGACCCCCGCGAGGTAGGCCCCTACCGTGTCATCGCCCTGCTGGGCTCCGGTGGCATGGGGCGCGTGTACCTCGGGATGGACTCCGACGGCAGGCCCGCCGCGGTCAAGGTCGTGCGCGCCGAGTACGCCTACGACCCCGGGTTCCGTGAACGGTTCGCCCGTGAGCTGGAACTCGTCCAGCGGGTCCACGGCGACTACACGCCGCGCGTGCTGGCCGGCGACACCTCCGGGCAGACCCCCTGGTTGGCCACCGAGTACGTGATGGGCCCTTCCCTGCAGGACCTGGTGTACGACACCGGGCCGCTCCCCGAGCAGTCGGTGCGCTTCATGGCCCGCGGCATCGCCCAGGCCCTGGAACGCGTCCACGCCACCGGGCTGGTCCACCGCGACCTCAAGCCCGGAAACGTGATGGTGGCGGCCGAGGGCCCCCAGGTGATCGACTTCGGCATCGCCCACGCGATGGGGGACTCCCCCGAGGCCGGCGAGGAGGGGAGACGCTTCGCGGGCACCCCCGCGTTCATGTCACCGGAGTCCGTCGACTCCGAACACGGCCCGGGGCCGGCCGCCGACGTCTTCGCGCTCGGCGGGATCATGGTCTACGCGCTCACCGGCCAGGGACCGTTCGGCGATGGCCACCCCTCAACCGTCCTGTACCGCATCGCCAACCTCGACCCCGACCTCGCCCAGGTCCCACCGTCCCTGCGCGACGTCATCGCGGCCTGTCTGGAGAAGGACCCGGCCTCGCGGCCCAACGCCGCGCAGGTGCTGCACGCCCTCGGTGGTCCGGTGGCCCCCGCTCCGACCTCCGCCGCCTGGTCGCCGCCGAACGCCGCGGCCCGAATCGACGGGGTCGCGCACGAGTTCCACGCCACGGTGTCCGCCGCCCCCTCCCCCGGGGCCAAGGGTGGTCTGGGCGGGCGCCTGCTCATCGCCGGCGCCGCCACCGTGGCCCTGGCGATGGTCGCCGGGCTCGGTGTGTGGACCGCGGGACAGGCCGGTCTGGTCGGCGGGTCCCCCGACCCCGAGGAGCAGGAGGCGGCTCCGCGCCAGACGTGCGACGCCACCGAGCACCTCGCCCCCGAGTTCACCGAGGCGGCCAAGGAGGAACCCACCGCGCCCAACGACGACGAAGGCGTCTTCTACACGGAGTTCTCCAGCGACGGCGAGGTCCTGGCCGTCGCCGGCACCGGCGGCGTGGCCCTGTGGAGCTGGCGGGAGGACACCGAGGTCGCGCGGATCGAGACGCGGATCCCCATGCTGTACGGGCACCCGAGCTTCAGCCCGAACGACTGCCTGCTGGCCTACGCCTCCGACGACGGCGCGCACGTGTACGACCTGGAGAGCGGCGAGCACACGGTCTACTCGGAGGGCTTCGACATCGGCTCCATCGCCTTCACCGACGACGGCACCCGTTTGGTGGTCGGCGCGGGTGGGGGTACCGACTCGGCGGTGATGATCTACGACCTGGAGACCGACGAGATGGCCGACACGCTCTCCGGTCCCTACAGCGTGCGCTCGGTCGACGTCTCCCCCGACGGTGCCCACGTGGTCGGTCAGGACTACTCGGAGAAGCTGTACCTGTGGGAGGTGGAGAGCGGTGAGGTCATCGGACAGAGCGAGGAAAGCCCCCTCGTGGGCCCCCAGGGCGTGTCCATGGTGGACGACTCCACCATCCTGCATCCCATCTCCAACGGCGCCCACCGGATGAACCTCGACGATCCCTCCGACTCCACCGACTTCGTCGACGAGGACATGGACGCGGAGGAGTTCGAGGTCCACGACGTGCAGTACAGCGTGGAGGCGGACCGTGTCTACGTCACCTACGTCCCCGTGGACTACGAGTTCGAGGACGCCTACATGAAGGTGTGGGAGTACTCCACGGGGGAGGACCTGACCGCCGCCGAGAACGAGGGATACCTGCACGAGATCGCCGTGCACCCGGAGGGTGAGGTCATCTCGGGCGTGCCCGGGCACGGCAGCGGCATGTGGTTCGTGGACGCGGTCGAATTGCGTCTGGTGGAAGAGATGTGACCCCCGCCCCGTGTCCCCTCCCTCCCCGACCCCGGTAAGGCCCATGTTCCCTCTCCACCCGCACGACCCGCCCGCCATCGGCCCCTACCGGCTGCGCGCCCGCCTCGGCGAGGACGCCTACGCCCGCGTCTACCTGGGGGTACCCCACGACGGTTCGTCGGTGGCGGTGAAGGTCGTACGTCCGGAGTACGCCACCGACCCCACCTTCCGCGCCGCCTTCGCCCGCCAGGTGGAGGGGGCGCGCGGGCTGTCCGGGGCGCACGTGTGCGCGGTCCGGGACGCCGACCTGAGCGGCGCGGTCCCCTGGGTCGCCGTCTCCCGTCCGCTCGGGCCCACCCTGGCCGAACTCCTGCGCGCACACGGCCCGCTCCCCGTAGACGCGGTGCGCCCCTTGGCGTTGGCCCTGGCCCAGGCGCTGGCCGACCTGCACGGCGCCGGCCCGGCACACGGTTCGCTGTGGCCGGACGGCGTCCTCATGGCGGGTCACGGGGCCGTTTTGGCCGACCCCGGCCTGGAGTGGGCGGTCTCCGACACCGAACGGCGGGCGCCGCATCCGGCGTTCGCCGCTCCGGAGGGCGGAGCGAGCCCGGCCACGGACGTGTTCTCGTGGGCGGCGACGCTCTGTTACGCGGTCTCCGGGGTGGCCGGGCCCGAGGGCCTGTCCGCCGTGCCACTGCAACTGCGCGGCCTGGTGGACGCCTGTCTCAAGCGGGACCCCAGACTGCGTCCCAGCTCCTCGGACCTGGTGAGCATGCTCGGTGGGCCCACCGAGCCACCTCCGTGGTCGCCTCCGCTGCGCGCGGCGATCGACGCGGTCGCCACACGTCAGGGCGAGGTCCTGGCCACCGGCCCCGCGGGACGGGAGGTGACGCCGCCGCAGACGATGCGTCGCGGGCGCGGACGACTGCTCGCCCTGGGCACCGGGGCGCTGGTCCTGGTCGTACTCGCGGCCGGGGGCGCGATGTTCGCCCATGACCGACTGTCCGATGATCCGGCGGACGCGACCGGCCCGGAAGAGGGCTCGGAGTCGCTGGTCGGCGAGGGCCGTTGCCTGGATGCCACCGGGTTCCCGCCTCCGGAGGAACCTCCCGCTCCGGACATCAACATCTCCAACCTCACGTTCTCCGGTGACGGAGACGTCCTGGGCGTCGCTTCCGAGGTGGGGTTCATGGTCTGGGACTGGCGGGAGGGACGGGAGATCGCCCGCCCCACCACATCGGATTCGGACCTGTTCTCGGAAGCGGCGCTCTCACCGGTGGGCTGCACACTGGTCACCGCCGCGCCCGTCGAATACGAGGGACGAGAGGATCCCGTCCTCCTCGCGCACACCTACGACCTGATCTCCGGCGAAACCGTCCGACACCTGGGAGCGCAGGAGGGCCCGGACGACCAGGAACGCTGGTTGGCCAGCCCGAAGAACGTCCGGGGTTTCGCGTTCTCCCCCGAAGGCACCCGACTGGCCGTCACCCTGGACAAGGGTTCCGGCGAGGGCCCGGGCACCAACGTCGTCGACACCGCCACCGGCGAGGCCGGCGAGCCCTTCGCCGAGGGGCTCCAGTTCGAGACCCGATTCGTGGACGAGGACCACGTCGCCACCAACGACAACGACACCGTCCACGTCTGGGACGTCGGCACCGGTGAAGAGGTCGGCACGGTGGAGGGGACCTCGGACAGTTCGCTGGCGGTACGGCCGGGAACCACCCAGATCGCCTACGCGCAAGACCCCGAGGTCCAAGTCGAGGACTACGAGGACGGCAGCGAGGTCGCCTCGTTCACCCGCGAGGAGTTCGAGTCCGACGACGAGCCCATCCTCGTCCAACTCCTGTTCGACCCCGCCGGGGAGCGGCTGTACGCGACGTGGTCGGCGGGCACGGGCCCCGGTTCCCGGGAGTACCACCCCTACGTCTGGGACCTGGAGTCCGGCGAGAACCTGCTGGAGGCGGCCGATCAGGCGGCCTCCTACCGGAGCGTCGCGATCCACCCCGACGGCGAGGTCATCGCGGCCCTGCCCGGCGACGGCACACCCCCGGTCCTGCTGGACCCGGACACCTTCGAACAGACCGGCACCCTCTACTGAGGGCCCGCGTCACCCTGCTTCGGAGCACCGTGGGATCAGGTGGCTCCGGTCATCCTCGCCACGAAGTCGAACAGGCCCATGCCCCAGGCGAACATGACGCACATCGTCATGATGATGAGGATCTCGGTCCAGTTCAGGACCCTTCGGAGCGAGGCACGGGGGACGTCGTTCAACTTCACCCAGCTCAGGACGCTCAGGAGGATCCCGGCGAGCAGGACCACGGCCGGAAGCCACGGGCCGAACACCGGGTGCTGCACCGTGACCGCGACACCCGCGGCGCCCAGACCCACGGCGCCCGCCAGGCGCAGGGGCAGCACGTGACGGATGCGGTCGAACAGACGGGAGCGCATCACCAACAGCACCCCGAGGAGACCGCACAGCAGCAGGTCGGGAAGGCCCGTGCCGAAGTAGGCGAGCAGGACCGCGAAGATCCCGCCGGAGAGGGCCGTGCCCATCACGATGCCCAGCAGCAGGCGGTCGGTGTTGGTGAAGGTCTCCTCGAACCGGTCCGTGGCCACCTGACCCGACCGTCCGACCTCGTAGTCCAGTCCGGACAGGCCGCCCATCACCATCGCCACACGCGGCAGCGCGCCCACGCACAGGGCCAGCGCGATCCCCATCGCGCGCACGCCCTGTACCGGCTGCGCGAAGATCCCGACCACGACCAGAACGCCCCCGGTCAGGGTCAGCACCGTGAGTCCGGCGATGTAGGGCAGCCCGGTCTCGTGCATGGACCAGCCGATCACCGCCACCAGCAGACCCCCGCAGAGCGCGATGGCCCCCGTGACCAAGGGGGTGGGGTTGAAGAGGAACCCGGCCGCGAGGACCGCGGTGGCACCACCCCACACACAGGCCGTCGCGAAGAGGACGTAGGCGACCGCGGGCAGCGGCCGGCGGGCCGCCAGCATCATCGTGCCGATCGTCAACAACGTGCCCAACGCCGCCACCGCGAGGTGCCCCGGCGACGGACGCAGCCACATCATGAGGAACAGCATCAGCAACGGCCCGATGCCGCCCACGAGCAGGCCGAACGACAACGTGGTCGTCGGGTTCCAGATCCACGCGGTCTCGTCGACGCTGTCCTCGACCGCGCCGCGTACGTCATCGACGTGTTCGGGACGGCTCGGAGCGACCACACGATCGAGGAGGAGCACGTCCCCGTCGTAGACACCCGCGCCTTCGAGAGGCGCTTCGGGGCGAACCGGTTGACCGTCGACCGTGGTCAGTGTCCAGGAAGCCGGTTCGGTGCTCTCTCCCTCGTCCACGCAGACCTCGATGATGCGAGGCATGAGTGTGGCGACGGGAACACTTCCCGGTAGCGCCAGATCGGCCCAGCGCCGGGGTCCGGTGACCGTGACCCTGCAGTATCCGCTCACCCAAGACCCTCTTTGTCGACTCGTTCTGTGATTACCATGCTCAACGGGCGCAACCGATGACAATTAGGCGATTCGCTGTGTCCACGAGATCATCTATAGCGTAGTCACCGAAACACGAAACCTTGCAGGTGGACGGAGAAGGGACCCCCGTGGCGACGAGACCTGTTCCCCGCCCGGCTCGTGAGATACCACCCGCACCAGGGACGTCTCCGCTGGTCATCGCGACACCGCCGCAGATGCCGGAGAACGCGCCGGCCGGTAGCTCGGGCGCGATGATCATCATGCCGATCATCACCGGTTCGGGCTCCCTTCTGATGTCCATCACCATGGGTCACCGACCATTGATGATGGTGGCGGGCGTGATGATCATGCTCGCGAGCGTCATCGTCGGAATCATCATGTTCGTCGCCCAGCACAACGGCCCGCGTAAGCGCATTCGTGAGCAACGAGAGCGCTACGTCGACTACCTGGACCAGTTGCGCGAGATCGTTCGAGACGTCGCCGCCGGCCAGCGTTCGGACAACGCCTTCCGCCATCCGAAGCCGAGTCTGCTCACGGAACCGGCCCGCTCCCGGGCGAGAAGATGGGAACGCCGGGCCTCCGACCCCGACTTCCTCGACGTGCGGGTCGGATGCGGCACACGGCCTCTGGCCCGAAGGTTGAAGCTCAAGGTCGATACCTCCTCCCCGCTGATCGTCTACGATCCCGTCTGCCAAGGCGCCGCCGACCAGCTCATCGAGCTCTACGGCGACGTCCCCGAGATGCCCCTGATCGTTCCACTCCGACGGCACGGCGTCATCTCGATCAACGGGGACCGGGAGGCCGGACGCGGTCTCGTCCGAGCGATGATCTCCCAGCTCTCGGTCTTCCACTCCCCACACGACCTGCGCATCGGTGTGGTCCGCGACCCGAAGCTCCGGGAGCGGTGGGAGTGGACCAAGTGGTTGCCGCACAACACCTTCGAGGACGCCACGGACGGCCCCATGCCCGCCCGCTTCGTCTCGGACAACACCGTGCAGGTCGCGGAACTCCTCTCCGACGAGATCGAACGACGCACCGTCGACCTGCAACGTCGCCGTGGCAAGCCCCCGGGCCCCGGCACACAGCGGCTCGTGGTCGTCCTGGACGGCGAGTACCAGTCCACCCTCTCCGGCCTTCAGGCCGAGCCCCCCGTCACCAACCTGGCCGACCTCGGCATCCACGTCATCATCCTGTCCTCGGAGCGACGCGAGGAACCCGACTCCGTGGAGCTACGGCTCCTGATCGAGGCCGACGGCACCCTGCGTGAGGACACCGAGGGCATCAAGCCGGACCCGGAGTCCGCCTACGTGCCCCTCGATGGCAGGGCCGACAACGCCGGCGTCGCCCAACTGACCACCCTGTCCCGCGTCCTGGCCCCCTACGGCATCGCGGTGACCGACGGCGACGACGCCATGCACGAGACCGTCGGGCTACCCGAGATCCTGGGCGTCCCCGACGTCGCCGCGCTGGACACCCGCCGTACCTGGCGCAAACGCTCCACCGGCGACTACCTGCGCGTACCCATCGGGGTGGGCCCGAGCGGCAACACCGTCCTGTTGGACCTGAAGGAATCAGCCTTCGGCGGTATGGGACCGCACGGCCTGGTCGTCGGTGCCACCGGTTCCGGTAAGTCGGAGATGCTGCGGACCATGGTGGCCTCCCTGGTCATCAACCACTCACCGGAGAACCTGGCCCTGCTGCTGGTCGACTTCAAGGGTGGCGCGACCTTCGCCGACACCGACCGGCTGCCGCACAGCGCCGGGCTCATCACCAACCTCGCCGACGACGACGGCCTGGTCATCCGGTTCCGCGAGGCGACCTTCGGTGAACTGGTACGACGGCAACAGATCCTGAAGAACGCCGGCAACCTGCCCAACCTGCACGCCTACGAAGCGGCCCGGGAGAACGATCCCGGCCTGGAACCACTGCCGCACCTGCTCATCATCATCGACGAGTTCTCCGAACTGTTGACCGCCCACCCCGACTTCGCGGAGTTGTTCGTCGCGATCGGCCGGATCGGCCGTTCCATCGGCGTGCACCTCCTGCTCGCCACCCAGCGGCTGGAGTCGGGCAAGATCAAGGGGCTGGAGTCCCACCTGTCCTACCGGGTGGGTCTGCGGACGTTCTCCGAGGCGGAGAGCCGGGAGGCGATCGGTGTCGGTGACGCCTACCACCTGCCCCCGGAGCCCGGTTCGGGTTACCTGAAGGTCGACACCTCGGTCTTCGAACGGTTCAAGGCCGCCATGGTCTCCCAGCCCTACGAACCACCGGCCAAGGAGGAGAAGACCGAGCACGACCCGGTCCTTCCGCTGCTGTCCTACAACGGCCTGGGCAAGGTGACGGGCGCGGGATCGCTGGTGGAGTCGCTGGTGGACTCGATCAAGGCGAAGTCGGAGGAAAAACCCAAGCAGGAGAAGCGCACCACCCTGCAGGTGACCGTGGATCGGTTGGTGGCCTCCGGCGCCGACCCCGTACGCCCCGTCTGGCTGCCGCCCCTCCCGGAGCTGCTGACCTTCGACACCGTCCTGACCGACCTCGGCGAGGGCGAGGACCTGGAGGGTGCGGGCACCGAGCCGAACCCGACCGAGGCCAAGGCGGTCTTCGGACTGACCGACATCCCGCGCGAACAACGCGTGGTCCCCGCCGAACTGGACTTCACCGGTGGCGAGGGCAACATCGTCGTCCTGGGAGGCCCCCAGTCCGGTAAGTCCACCCTGCTGCGGACCATCATCACGAGTCTGGCGTGGCGGTACCCGCCGGGTCGTGTGGCGGTCTACGCGATCGACTTCGGTGGTGGCGCGCTCCAGGCGATGGACGAGCTTCCGCACGTCGCGGGTGTGGCCGGACGGGCCGACCCGGAGAAGGTCCAGCGGGTCCTCACCGACGTGTCCGGACACCTCGACCGCCGCCAGCGTCTGTTCCGCAAGCACAAGCTCGACTCGCCCGCGGCCTTTCGTCAGGCCCGCGCGGAGGGCGAGGTGCCGTCCAGCGTCCCAGGGGACCTGTTCCTGATGATCGACGGCTGGTCGGCCGTTCGGGACGCCTTCGACGCCGCCGACGACTACCTCATGGACATCGCGACGCGTGGTCCCTCCCTTGGCGTGCACACCATCCTGACGGGCGCGGCCTCCTCCCAGGTCCGTTCCCGTCTGCAGGCGCTCTTCGGCGGCCGGTTCGAACTGCGGCTGAGCGACCCCATGGACTCGGGCATCGGACGCAAGATCGCCGAGGACATCCCGAAGGACACCCCGGGTCGAGGTCTGTCGGCGGAAGAGCACCACACCCACGTGGCGCTGCCCCGGGTGGACGGTGTCGCGAGCGATGAGGACCTGACCGACGGCGTCCAGGACCTGATCAAACGGATCCGGGAACGCTGGCCGCAGAAGGCGGTCCAGGGCGTGCGCACCCTCCCCGAGCGCGTCGAACTGGACGAGCTGCTCAAGGGCCGCAGATCCGGCCGGAGCAGGTCGCGGGAGCTGGTGCTGGGCATGGCCGAGAGTTCCCTGGCCCCGGCCGTGATGAACCTGGACCGGGACCCGCACCTGTTGGTGTTCGGAGACCCGCAGAGCGGCAAGTCCGCCTTGGTGCGCGGGCTGGTCAAGCAGATCGTCCAACGCCCGTCCAAGGAGCTGGGCATCGTGATGGTCGACTTCCGACGCTCACACCTGGAACTGGTTCCCGAAGAGCACCTGTTGGCCTACTGCACGACCGCGGAGCAGACCAAGGCGGTCGCCGACAACCTCGCCGGTTCCCTCCAGCAACGCCTGCCGGGCCCGGACGTGACCCCGAAACAGCTGCGGGATCGCAGCTGGTGGAAGGGGCTCGACCTGTACGTCATCGTGGACGACATGGACATGATCGCCTCGCGCAGCAACCCGCTGGCTCCCCTGGCCAAGTTCATCCCGCAGGGCGCCGACCTGGGCCTGCACGTCATCGCCGCCCGCCGCACCGGTGGTACGGCACGCGCGATGTTCGAGCCGGTGCTGCAGTCGCTGAGCGACATGGCCACCCCGGGCGTGCTGTTCTCCGGCGACCGTATGGAGGGACGCCTGGCCAACGGTGTGGCCTCCAAGCAGCTTCCCCAGGGTCGTGCGCAGTTGGCCCTTCGTGGAAAGCGCCCCGACCTGCTGCAGGTCGGCTGGAGCGAGCCCCCCGCGTAACGACGCCCGCCTCGACCGACGGTGGCTCAGGCGGCCAAGAGCCGCGAGCCATCGCCGCCGACGACTCCAACTCGGTGTGTACATGCGTGGTCACCCTACGCACGGTCACCTCGGACAATACGGGTCTCGTTACACTTCTGTTTCCTTTGGTATGAAACTCTCGTCCTCTTACCGTCGTCGCACCAGGCGACCCTGTCCCCGTCACTCCCCGAAGTGGCGTCAGCGGACACCGGTCTCCGTCGCCGGTGCACACCCTCATCCGAAAGGAGTGCCTCCATGACCAACGAAGCGGGCGCGAACCCGATCGAGGCGATGGAGGGTGGCGAGTACGCCGAGACCCTCGCCGCCGCGATGGCCGGGCTGGCCGACGCGTTCGACCTCCTCCTCGGAGACGCGGTGGGCGCCTGCGGCCACGAAGACGTCAGATCCGGGTTCAACAAGTTCCGGGAAGAGGCCGACCAAGCCCTCATCGACCTCCAGGAACACGGTCTCGCCCTGGCCAACAACATCCAGGCCGGCGCCGGTGAGGTCGCCCAGAACGACCTCGACAGCTCGGACGGCTTCCACCCCTGGCAGTCCCACCGTGACCTGAACTTCGACTGACGCCCCGTGGCCTCGCCCCAGCCCGAGTCCCCTTCCATCACCCCGCTCGCTCTTCGCCCCTGAGGATGACCGTGGCCACCATCGCCCTCGTTTTCTTCCCCCGAGACTTCTACGGACGCTCGGCCGACATGTACGACTGCGCGTCGGATCTGGAGATCCTCAACGCCCGCGTGCTCGGTCGCGCCGACGACCTCGGGGGGAGCTTCGACTCCGCCTCGCATCAGTTCACCGACCTCATCGCCTGGAACATCCAAGGGCATTCCGAGGAGGACATCCAGAAGTGGCGGGACGCCGCGGTCTCGGTCAGCTATGCCTCTTCGGTCGCCGAGATGTGGGCCGACACCGTCAAGGCCTTCGACGACGAACGCGAGGCCCAACTCTCCACCTGGCAGACCAGCAAGGGCGAGAAGGAGGGCGCCGTCCCCTCCAAGTACCAGGGTGACCGGATCACCGAGTCCCACCCGCAGGCCGACGGGTTCCTCTGGACGGACTGGGGCGCCGGTGACGAGAAGAAGTGTCGCGAACTCTACGACGAACTCTCCACCGTGCAGGAGGGCCTCATCGAGCGCGAGCGGACCAACTGGAACACCCTCCAGGACACCGCCGAAGACGTTCGGACCATGCTCGAAGAGGGTCCGACCCCGGAGAACGTCTCCAAGCTCATCGAGGCCGGGAACGCCGGTTGGGGGTTCCTCAGCCTCGACCCGTCGCGTTACTCCGGACTCCTCGAAGACGTCGAACTCACCCCGGAGAACGCCGAGGAGTACGCCGACGAACTCTCGGCCTACTGGTCCGGAGACAAGCCCCTGGACGACCGCTACCACGAGCTCATGCTCGTGATGGCGATGATGGGGTCGAACGCCCGCGGTCACCAGCAGAACGGGACACAGTTCGAGTCGGAGGAGGTCGAGTTCCTGGAGGAGTTCTACCGGCAGTTGGAGGAGCCCTACTACCGCGACGGCGCCGGCGCGGGCCTCATGGCCTACCCCGACCTCATGGCCGAGTCCGGCATGAGCGAGGAGGAACGCGAACAGGCCCTCGGCACGCTCGGCGACGGTCTACTCGCGTTGTCGGACCCGCGTATCGGCGGTGGCTACGACAACCTGCCCCAGAGCTTCCGTTACGCGGTCGAGGGGCCGTGGATCAACCCCGACGCGGAGGGCAAGGTCTCCACGGGCCCCGCCGGGATGGGCATGGACATGAAGGCGCTCTCCGCCTTCATGGAGCACACCGACGAGAACCTGGAGGCCGGTTACGGCCTGTCCACCAACCTCCACCTGAGCACCGGCGCGTTCCTCGACGCCTGGGGCGGCGAGGTCCACGACTCCGACGGCGTGCTGCCCGACTCCGAGCAGGTCTCGCACATGGTCGACGTGGCCTCCCGGAACAAGGACTCCAACTACTACATCCTCACCGGGGAGCACCTCAACGAGGAGCCGGGCGTCCCCTACGGCGACGAGGACCTGCGCAAGCAGGCCCTGGAGGGCACCCTCACCTTCGAATGGCACGACGACGGGCACACCGCGCGACAGCTCACCGACTGGTTGGCCGAGGACGTGCACAGTGAGGATCCCGAGGTGAACGAGCGCGCGGGCGACGCCTTCACCGGGTTCATGGAGACCATCACCGACCCGGAGATGCACGACGCCCTCATCAACACCGGCGTCAGTGTCACCGAGGGGGACAACGACTACTCCGACGCCTCCTTCACCCAGTTCAACGGCGCTCTGGCCGACAGCCTGGGCGACATCTTCGAAGCCCACATCTTCAGCTTCGCCAACGGCGACATCCTGGACACCGACGGCAACCCGGTGCAGGGGATCGGGGACTTCGATCCCGATACCAACTACGTGCGCATGGGTCCCGACGAGCGTGCCCAGTTCATGCAGCTCCTCATGGGCAACGACGAGACCGCCGGGCGCATCGTGAACTCGGTGGACGCCTACCAGCAGATCGAGGCCATCGCCTACCTGGAGTCCGGTAACGAGGCGACGTCCGCGCGCGGCTCGGCGCAGCTCCAAGGACTGTTGGAGCGCGCCCTGTACCTGGAGTCGGAGGACCGCACCGCCGACCTGGACAAGACGATCGAGCGAGAGACGCAGATCGCCGACTTCGTGGTGAGCGAGGCGGGAACCCTGTCCGAGAAGATCCCGGTCATCGGTCAGGGAGTCTCGAAGGGTCTGGACCTCGGTAAGGACAGCATCGTCGCGGCGATCGTCGACGGCGAATACGACGTGTCTCCACGGTTCCCGACCTATACCAGTGAGCAGAGCGTGGAACGGAACTTCCGGGTGGAGACCCTGGACTTCATGCTCGCTAACGATCCCCAGGCGTTCAACGGCGAGACCCAGCGCTCGGACCTTCGGACCCTGGTCGACGGTGGCGCGCTGACCATCGTGCAGGACGGTCAGGAGCTCAAGCCCTCCGAGATCACCAACGACTTCGTCATCGACGACTCGGTGACTCTGACGTTCGAGAAGGACCCGAGCGCGTGGGAGCACAACGAGGACCGGAACCTCTCCGGGATGGACGACGCCCTCGGCAACGTCATGAACAACACCGTCCTCACCGCGAACAGCACCGACCCCCACACGGGAGAACCCATCGAACACACGGCGTCCGGCCGTGAGTGGGTGGGCGACTTCACCGGTCAGTACAGCGACGCGTACAAGACCACACGTGACTACTTCGGGGGCGAACTGGAGACCTTCGGGAAGCCCCCGGAGGAGAACTGACCCCCCATCGCCCCGACACCGTCTCCTCCCCCGCCACAGACTCTCCTCGGAGGATCCCTTGACCCACCGTACGGTCCGGACATCCACCCTGCCGGTGCTCACCCTCGCCGCGGGGCTGGTCCTATCGGGTTGTTCCACGTCCGAACCCGAGCCGGAGCCCACGTCGGGCCTGCCCGAGGACTACGTCTCCGTGCAGTGGATCGAGCGGGAGATCCGGCTGTACACCTTGGACCGCATGATCGACGAAGCCGGCTCCGACGAGGTCCTCGTGAACATGGGCGGCACTCGTGAGCACCTGTTCGACTACGGGGTCATCGTCGCCGAGGGTGGCGGGGAAGCGGACGTGGACTGGGATGCCGGATACGAGGACGGCGACCTGGAGGGGTTCGTGGTCGAACTGGACAAGGACGCCTGGGGCGACGATGTCCATCTCGCCGAGGTCGATGGGTCCCTCGGCAACGCGATGAACCACAACGAGGTCACCTGGTGCGACGAGACCGTCGGCGGCGATGACTTCGTCAAGGCTTACAAGGAACAGTACGAGGACGCCTTCGACAGCCAGGAGGAGTACACGGCGAGCGTCGTCGACTACGTCGACTGCGGCACCGGTGAGCTCTGAACGTCCTCGGGGCCCGGTGATCGGAACGCGCACCAGGTGGCCTGAGACGCCCACCGAGGCCCGCCGGTTCGACCAAGGAAAGGAGGGAATTCGCACCCGGTCAACAACATCACGAAACGCGCATACGCATTGACCGACAGGTCAAACCCTGACTAATGTCCCTACTCGCCGTACCTCCCCTGATCCCGAGCCTCGGGCGAACACCCTGCTCTTGGAGGACGGGACGCACACTTTCCCATCAGAGATTCTTCGAAAGGGTTCGGATGTCCTCCCAGCACGCCGGTCTTGAAAACGTCAATAGCCTGTCGCAGGGCGGTGAGCAGCTCGGGCAGGAGTCCGACGGTCTCCGCACCCAGATGAACCAGCTCATCGACGACATGAGCAGTGACGCCGACTCCATCCAGGGACAGGCCCTGCACGACTTCCGCGAGGCGCGCACCACCCTCATGGAGCGCTTCGACGAGCTCATGAGCTGGTGCAACCAGAACGGCATCAAGCTGAACGAGGGCCAGCAGCAGTTCAACCTGACCGACGACGAGGCCAGCGACGACTACGCGCAGTCCACCAACGACCTCGGCGCCATGGCCCGTCCGGTCAACGCCTGACCCCTTCACCGCTTCCGTCACGGCTTTCGAGAAAGGCACATTCGTGGGTAGTAACTTCGACGTTTACGGCAATGTCGGTGGGCTGCAGAACCTGGCCTCCGACCAGCAGGCGCACCTGGGTCGCTTCACGGCCATCATGAGCGCGATCAACGAGCAGTCCGAGAGCACCGTCAGCCAGTGGGAGGGGTCGGGCAGCTCGCAGTTCCAGGCCAAGGCCCAGGAATTCGACACCCACTTCTCCGAGGTCAACTCCGCGTTCGCGAAGATGATCGACGCGACCAGTGACACCGCCGGCAAGTACGACAAGCTCACCCGGTACCTGGACGGTCTGTTCTAGTAAACTGGGTCCCGATGTCCTCCCCACCCTCGCCTCCTGCCACCGATCCGGATCCGCAGCTTCCCGAGGCGTTCCACTACACGCCCGACGAGGAGAAGTACGTCCTCGAAGCGGACGCTCTCCGGCATCGGCAACTTCGATCCGCCCTGCTGTACGGCTCCAGCCGGTACTGGCGCCGTCGTCAGCGGGTGTGGCCCGCCGTGATCGGCGGCGCCATCCTCATCGCGCTCATCTGCGGGGTCATCGCCCTCATCGGCGCCTTCGGCAAACAGCAGGAGATCAATGAGGAGCGAGGGTGGGGAGCCAACAACAACGTTCGCAACCAGATGATCGAGATCCCCACGCTCGATCATCCGGTGTTCCAGGATCGTCCTTGACGTAGCCCGGTACACCTGCCCCGTTCGCCCGAGCGGGTATCCCACCACCAACAGGGGGTCGATCTCTCATGTCCGGCTCCGCTCCCGGGCCCGTCCGGGCCCCGGGGTACGACACCTCGACGCAGCTTCGCCAGGGGCGACGCGCCCGGATCATCCGCGCGACCCGAGCGACCAGCGGCGCCGAGGTCGTGCTCAAGGTGCTTCCCGTGGAGGCCGGCCAGGTCGAACTCGGTCACCTGCGCACGCTCAACGGCGTACCCGGCGTGGTCCCCCTGTTGGACGCGGGTTCCACCGCGGACGGTGCGTTCTTCATCGCCATGCCCTACTACCCGGACGGTTCGTTCGGGGAGATGCTGGCGAAGAGGGGCCCCGCTCCGTTGCAGGAGGCGGCCGCGATCGCGCGAAGCGTCGCCGCCGCCCTGGGCGCCCTGCACGCCCGTGGCCTGCTGCACAACGACGTCTGTCCGGGAAACGTCCTGCGAGCCGGGCGCACACCCGTGCTCACCGGGTTCGGTGCGGTGTCCACCTCCGGTGAGCCGCTCACCCCGCCCTCACCCCAGATGGAGTCCTTCCTCCACTCGGCCCCCGAGGCCCTCCGTGGCGAACCGCGCACACCGGCGTCGGACGTCTACCAGCTCGCCTCGACGATCTGGACGTTGCTCATGGGTCGGGCACCGTTCTCGTCCACGGACGGTTCCCCCTTCGACCCCCAGGCCTACGCTCGGCGCGTGCTCTCGGAGGAGCCCGCGCCGGTGCCGCGTCCGGACGTGTCCCGTTCCCTGCGTCGTGTCCTCACCCGAGGCCTGACGAAGGACCCCGCGGGCCGGTTCCCCAACCCTTCCGAGTTCGCCGCGGCCTTCGAGAAGGCACGGTCCGGACGCACGGCGACGGCCCCCAGCGGCGCCCAGCCCTCGATGAGCGGTATCGCCCCGACGAACGCTCCCTCCGGCCCGCAGACACCGCCGGCGTCCTCTGGCCCGCAGACCCCGCCGGCCCACTCCGGGCCTCAGTCACCTCCGGTAGCCACCGGGCCGCAGTCCTCGACCGCCCCTTCCGGACCACAAGCCCCTCCGGTACCCCCAGGACCGCAGAACCCGCCGACCGCTCCCACCTCTCAGGCGCCCCCGGTCGCCCCTCCGACGCCCCCTTCCCCCGGGCCGACCGGCCACCCGTCCGGAGCCCAGGTTCCGCACCTGTCCGTTCCTTCCGGGCCCCACGCTCCGCCCGCGCCGTTCGGAACCGGACCACAGCGCCCACCGCACGTCCCGGCCGAGGGAACCGGCCACGGCTTCCCCCAGGACGGGTTCCCTCCGGCCGGTGGAGGGGACCGGGGTCGGTTGGAGAGCGCGGCGCGGCTGCGTCCGTCCCAACGCCCGCTGCCCACCCCGGAGGAACGCGAACTCCACGGCGCCGTTCCGGAGGACTCCGACCACAGCACCGCCGACCTCATGATGGCGAAGCTGCGTGGGGAGGAGGTCTCCACGCTGCGCGCCTGGTCACGGCTGGACGGTTGGAGCGGTGACGCGAAGTCCGCGTACCTCCCCGTCGACGAGGCCGAGGAGGAGTCCTCGGATCCGGAGTGGGACTCCCTTTCCGCGATCCAGGAACCGCCACGGTGGCGCAAGCAGATGCACATCGCGGTGACGGTCTGCGGTGTTCTCGTGGCCGGCATGGTGGCGAGTGCCTTCGCGGCGACGAGCACCCCCGAACCGGTGGTCGCGGTCGCCGCCGAGGAGACCGAGGAGGAACCGGTCGAGGAGGACGCCCCCGCCCAACCGGTGGCCGAACCCTCCCCGCTGCCGGAGGTCTCCCCCGCCTCCAACGTGATGCTGGAGGACACCCTCAGTGCCGTCACCCTGAATTGGACGGACAACACCGGTGGTACGGGCTCCTACTTCGTGGTCGGCGGTCCTCAGGGCCACGACCCCCGGACCCTGGCACGGACCGGCCCCGGCGCCGTGACCGCGCAGGTCCCCACGGAGAACACTCAGGTGGAGTACTGCTTCACCCTGGTCGCCGTCGACGAGGGGTCCGCCCCTGCCGAGGAGGTCTGCACCACGCGGGCCGCGGACAGGGCCGCCGAAGCCGAACGTCAGGCCGAGGAAGAGGCCGAGCGGGAGGCGGAGGAAGAGGAGGAGGAAGAAGCCGAGGCCGACCCCTCGCCGTCCCCCTCCCCCAACGCCGACGACTGAGAGCCGGGAACGACCCCGGTGTTCCGTGTCGATAACGTGAGGAACCAGGAGAACCATCGTGTGCCTGCGGTGATCCCACCTCCCGGACAGGTTCTTCAGCCCCACTCTTCCCGGAAAGGCGACCCGATGCGGCGTTCCCTCGCCCTGGCCTCGGCCGTGTGCCTGCTCGCCGTGACGGCCTGTGACTCCTCCTCCGATCCCTCCGACGAGTCCCCCGAGACCGTGGAGGAGCTCACCGAGGGGGGAATGGTCGGCCTGGCGCTGATCCACCGGGGATTCGAGGGCGGCGACCCCGAAACCGACCAGGTCCTGGTCTTCCACGACCCCGAGACCGGTGCGCCGCTCCAGCGGATCGAGCTGCCCGACGGGGCCGTGGACCCGATGGCCTCGGAGGTCCCTGTACACGGGCGCTTCTCCGAGGACTGGCAGCACTTCGCCTTCGTCACCGACGAGCCCAGCGCCGTGCACCTGGCCGCCCTCACCGACCCCGAGGACGCCGAGGGGGAGGAGGGGGACGAGGTCGAGGGGTTCTCCTACCAACCGATCGAGTCGATCGCCGCGCCGCAGAACGAGGTCCTGTCGGAACCCCTGATCCACGAAGACCGCCTCTGGTACGTCTCCAGAGGTCCTGACGGGCAACCACCCCAGGTCCTTTCGGTGCCCTTGGACGCCCCCAACGGCACCCCCAACCAGGAGGGCAGCCTGGCCCTGGGTGAGGGGCAGCGGCCCAGCGACTGGGCGCTCACCCCGGATGGTTCCCTGCACATCCGCAACAGCGTGCCCACCCAGCAGTTGTCCGGCGGGGAGGGCCAGTTGGTGACGCGATCGACCAACGGCACCACCGTCAACGCGACCCTCACCACCGGCGGGGAGCAGTGGCAGACCTTCGACGACGCGACGGTGTGGGGCGGCGAAAGCGCCCTGTTGCGCCCCGACGAGAGCGACGACGCACCCGGCGGCGTGCTTCTGCTGACCCTGGAGGGGCAGGGTTTCTCGACGGCCGAGCTGTTGGCCGACGAGGGCTCCCCCGTGGTGCAGTTCGCCCCCTCCACCGAACGTGACGCCGTGCTGCTCCAGACCGAACAAGCGTGGTTCCGCGTCGGTCTGGAGGACGGGGCGGTCGGTGAGACCGAGGAGCTCTTCCCCCGCTACCACGACGCCTCCATGGACGGTTGGCCCCTGCTCGTGCGCTGGGCACAGGAGCCGCCCGCCGAGCCGAGCGAGGATCCCTCGGAAAGCCCCACCACCTGATCCCGTTCGGTCCGGGAATCCGAACACTCCGGGACCATCGACCTTCCCCCGACCCCTGGTCGCCCCCTATAGCGTGAAATCCCACGACCACCCGTGAGGAGAGGACACCGAACATGGCGAAGCAGGACAGGCCGCGCGGAGCGATCGCCGCCATCACCTCGCTCATCGACAGCACGCGCTCACTGGCCCGAACCTCCACGGTGTTCGGCGACCCGGTGACCTCCGGGGCCACCACCGTGGTACCGGTGGCGCGGATCAGCGTGCTGAACACCATCGGCGGCGGCACCGGGAAGATGCCCATGTCCGGTGGCGACGGCGCCGGAGGTATGGGACTCATGCGGGCGCGCCCCGCCGGGTTCCTGGTCGTCTCTCCCGAGGGCGCCGCCTTCCGGGCCATCCATCAGCCGGCCGCCAGGTTGGTGTTGCCACTCGCCGCGATCACCGCGGTGGCGGCGGCGCGCATCGTCTCGGTGTCCGTGAAGGAGGCCCGGCGACGCAAGCGGCTGGAACTCGAATGTGGGCGACACCAGGAGTGCTCACAGCACTCGGTGTGACCTGTGCCGTAGTCGTCGTGCGCCGCCTCGGATAGCGTTTGCCGGTCTTTAGCCGCACGGTAGTTCGGGGGGCGCCCCTTGTCCGGGGTCATCGTCGGGTTCGGAGTCATCGCCAGTATCGTCGCCATCGGCTACATGCTGGGCCGGATCCCGCTTCTGGGCCCCGGGGCCAGGGAGGTCCTCAACCGGCTGGCGTTCTACGTGGCCAGCCCGGCTCTGTTGTTCACGATCCTGGCCCGCACGGACCTGTCCGTGCTGCTGTCGCCGCCGGTCCTGGTGAGCGTCTTGAGCGTGGTGGTCGTCGCGGTGCTCTTCCTCGTCGTCGGGGTCATCCGACGATGGGGTGTGGGACGCACGACCGTGGGCACCCTGGGTTCCTCCTACGTCAACGCGGGCAACCTCGGCATTCCGATCTCCGCGTACGTCCTCGGCGACGCCTCCCTCGTCGCTCCCATCCTGCTGTTCCAACTGCTGGTGTTGGCACCGGTGTCGTTGACCGTGCTGGACCTGGGCAACGGGCGTGTGCGGGGGTTCTGGCCGGTGCTGCGCCGTTCCCTGGGCACCCCGGTGCGCAACCCCGTGGTGATCGCGTCCCTGACCGGTGTGGCGGTATCGGCGTCCGGTTGGGTGCCGCCGGCACCGTTGATGGAACCCTTCGACCTGGTCGGCGGGATGGCGGTGCCGTCGATGCTGCTGGCGTTCGGGATCTCCCTGCACGGCAGCGCGATGCCCGGGCGGAGCGGTCCGGACCAGGTGCCGGTGCTGTTGGCGGTGGCGTTGAAGTCGGTGGGACAACCGCTGGCGGCGTGGGCCTTGGGCTCCTTGGTGTTCGGTCTGGAGGGCGCCGCCCTGTTCGCCGTGGTGGTCCTGGCCGCGTTGCCGACCGCGCAGAACGTGTTCAACTACGCGACCCTGTACCGAACGGGTGAGGCGCTCACCCGCGAGGTGGTCCTGATGACCACGGTCCTCACCGTCCCGGTCCTGTTCACCGTCACCCTGCTCCTGGGCTGATCCCCGCGTTCACCGGCCCGGCCCCGATCCCGAAGGACGGGGCCGGGCGGATCTCCCTGGGAAGGGTGGTCACTCGGCGAAGTACACACCCTCGATCTCACCGAACGGGCCGGCGCGCAGAGTCAGTTCCGCCCCCTCCATGGAGGGGGCGGGGAAGACCGCGATGAGCTGGTACTGGTTGTCCGGCTGCATCTCGTGGACCTCCTCGGCGAACCCGGCGTAGCTCTCCTCCATGCCGAAGTTCAGTTGGGTGACGTAACGGACCAGGTCGGTGTCGGGCTCCAGCAGTTGGAAGCCGCCCAGGGCGCCCTGACTGAAGTCGGTCGGCCCGCCGGGGGAGACGGCGTCCTCGCCACCCATGTCGGGCAGGACGGGCTCGTCACCGTTGTTGGTGAGGGTGACCGTGCTGATGACGTAGGCGCCGTCGCGGCGCAGCGGGTGCACGTCCAGTCGGACGTCGTCGTCGGTCACGCTCTCGACGATCTCGGTGGTGTCGTCCTCGACGAAGGCCGCGGGCGGGTGGACGTGGCGTTCGCTGGAGCCGAGCGCCCCCTCCTCCTGTCCACCCTCGCCGCCTTCGCCGTTCTCGTCGTTGGAGCGGTCGACCCGGTAGGAGAACTCGACGCGTCGGTTGCGGGCCTCCGCCTCCTCGGTGTCCGAACCGCCCTCCTGCGCCACGGGCTCGTCGGCTCCGCGACCCTCCACGCTGAAGGACAGGTCATCGACCTCCCCCTCCAGGATCTCGCGTACGGTCTCGGCGCGTTCCACGGACAGGTCCTGGTTGTAGTCGTCGCTCCCGGTGCCGTCGGTGTGCCCGATGACGGTGACCTCGGGGTCGTCGGGATCGATGTTGCTTCGCAGGGTGGCCGCAGCCTCGCGGACGACCTCCTCGGCGTCCGAGGTGAGTTCGGCGGAGTCGAAGTCGAACATGACGTCGGACTTGAGGGCGACGGTCTCGGTGTCGCCGTCTCGGGTGGTGGAGGCGACCTCGGAGTCGACGAAGCTCTCCATCTCCCCCGCGTACTCCTCCCAACCGGGTTCGGGGCGTCGGTTCTCGAACTCGACGGTCTCGCCCGCGTCCGGGCCGTTGGACACGGTCATGTCGGCGCCGTTGGGGTCGGCCGGATCGGGCTGTTCCTCGTCGACGTCGACCACCGGGATACCGGTCATGGCGCCGAGGCCGCTGCCGACGAAGGTGATCTGTTCGACCTCCTCCGGTAGGCGGGGGAAGTAGCTCCGGTACTGGTTGGTGGCGTCCACCCGAACGGGGAAGACACCGTCGTCGGGCGGCACGGAACCGAAGGGATAGCCGTCCTCGTCGGTGAGCTCCCAGAATGCCTGACCGCTGACCGGGTCGATGAGGGTGTTGGGCATGGACAGGCTGCTGTCGATGCCCCGGAAGTGGTCGACGAAGGTGTTGTCGAAGTACATGACGGTGTAGTCGTCGGTGCGTTCCAGGCCGGTGATCGCGAAGCGCAGGGTGGAGTCCTGGCCGGACTCCTGGAAGATCCGGCCCTCACGGGTGTAGGGGAAGTCGGCCTCGACCTCGGGGCGCGGGTCCTCCTCGACCGCTTCTTCCTCGGTCGTGGGCTCCACTTGGTCGGGGTCCTCGCCCTGGATGTCCCGGACGAGACCGCAACTCGACAGGGTGAGGGCGGCGGTGGCCACCAACGCGGTGCCGGCCAGGAGCCTGGCACCAACGGTCCGGGAACCGCGGTCTCGGCCGGTGCCGGCCTTGGCGGGGAGCAGGAGGTGGGGGGTGGGCGGCATGGAGAGTGCCCTTCTGTGTCTCTTTTGGTCAACGCTGATTGAGACTCCACCAACACAGTGTTGGTTCTAGCCGGGTCCCGTTTTCTCGACGGAACGGCACCCGCGCCGAGAGAACGGTTCTCCGTAGGTGTCGATCGGGGAAAGCCGAGGGGAAACCGAATCGTCGGCCCCGCTCACCGACACCCGACCGTGCCCACGGTCGGCCTTCGTGAATCGGTCGACAAAAACGCCGGCCAAAGGTTGGTCAAGTCCACATGACGGGAACACTGGACGGTAGGGTCCGCCCCCACCCCCTTGGGGGACGGGCCCGTCCACGTGTTCGACGGGCGAACGTGAAGGGGCCGGCGCACCCACGGTGCGCCGGCCCCTCGCTCTTCCAGGATCTAGCCCCAGGCCAGGGCGGTCCGCTCCGGGTCCTCCAGTACGGTGCCGATGTCCCGCAGCACCTTGGATCCCAGCTCACCGTCGACCAACCGGTGGTCGAAGGAGAGCGACAGGGTGGTGACCTTACGGATCTTCAGCTCACCCTTGTGCACCCAGGGCATGTCGCGGATCTGGCCGAAGGCGAGGATGGCGGCCTCACCCGGGTTGAGGATCGGTGTCCCCGCGTCCACCCCGAACACACCGACGTTGGTGATGGTGATCGTGCCACCGGACATGTCGGCCGGGCTGGTCTTGCCCGCACGCGCGGTGTCCGTGAGCTCCTTCAAGGACGCCGCCAGTTCCGGAAGGGGCTTGGCGTCGGCGTCCTTGACGTTGGGCACCACCAGCCCGCGCTCGGTGGCGGCCGCGATCCCCAGGTTCACGTAGTTCTTCACCACGATCTCCTGGCTCTCCTCGTCCCAGGACGCGTTGACGTCCGGATGCCGTCGGATGGCCATGAGCAGGGCCTTGGCCACCAACAAGAGCGGCGACACCTTGACGTCGGCGAAGTCCGGACGTTCCCGCAAGCGGGCGACGGCCTTCATCGTCTTGGTGACGTCCACCTGAAGGAACTCGGTGACGTGCGGGGCGGTGAACGCGCTGTTCACCATGGCCGCGGCGGTGTGCTTGCGCACGCCCTTGATCGGCACCCGACGTTCACGCGCGGTGCGGTCCGGCGTGGGCGTGGCCTCCGGCGCCGCGGACACCGCGGCGGCCGGGGCGGCCGGGGCGGCCGGGGCTTCGGGCGTCTCGACGGCGGCGTGCACGTCCTCGCGGGTGACGACGCCGCCCTTGCCGGTGGGCGTCACCGCCGCCAGGTCCACCCCGAGGTCCTTGGCGAGCTTGCGCACCGGCGGTTTGGCCAGCGGGCGGCCCACCGGCCCCGAAGCGGGCGCCGGACCGGCGGGAGCGGCCATCACCCCGGGGGTGCCCGCCGGAGCGGGCTCGCTCAACTTGGGCGGCGGTGCGGACACCGGGGCCGAGGGGGTGGGACGACGACGAGCGCGGCGCTGGGTGGAAGCCGCCCTCTCGCCGTAGCCCACCAGGGGCTTCTCCCGCTCCTCGGTCTCCTCGGCGGCCTCACCATCGGCACCACTGTCGGCGGAACCGGAGGCACGCGTGCCGCCCGTTCCGTCGTCCACGGTGATGATGACCGAACCGACCTCGACCGTCTCACCCTCGGCGGCCATCAACTCCTTGACCGTCCCGGAGAACGGGCAGGGCAGCTCGACGACGGCCTTGGCGGTCTCGATCTCGCAGATCATCTGACCGTCGGTGACCTTGTCGCCCGGTTGGACGTACCAGGTGAGGAGTTCGGCCTCGATCAGGCCCTCACCGACGTCGGGCAGTTTGAACGCGTTCACGCCGTCGACCGCGGGCGTGCTCTTCTGAATCGCCATGTCTTGCGGTTTCCCCGATCTAGTACGCGAACGCCCGGTCGACCCCGTCCAGGACGCGGTCCAGGTCCGGCAGGTAGTGCTCCTCCAGCCTGGACTGCGGATAGGGGGTGTCGAACGCGGCCACGCGGATGACCGGCGATTCGAGGTGGTAGAAACACTCCTCGGTGACGCGCGCGGCGATCTCCGCCCCGGGGCCACCGGTGAGGGTGGCCTCGTGCGCGACCACCAGGCGGCCGGTGCGCTTCACGGACTCGGTGATGGTGGCGTAGTCGACCGGTGCGAGCGAGCGCACGTCGATGACCTCGATCGAGTGGTCGACGTCGGCCTCGGCCGCCTGTAGCGCGGTCTTGACCATCGGTCCGTAGGCGAGCAGCGTGCAGTCGGTACCCGGGCGGGCGATGCGCGCCGCACCCATCGGGGTGACCGCGTCGATCGAGGCTCCGGTGTCGACCTCGGCCTTCTCGTAGTAGCGCCGCTTGGGCTCCAGGAAGATCACCGGGTCGTCGGATCGAACGGCCTGCTGGATCATCCAGTAGGCGTCCTCCGGGTTGGCGACGCTGACCACTCGCAGACCGGCGGTGTGCTGGAAGTACGCCTCGGGCGACTCGCTGTGGTGCTCGACCGCGCCGATGCCGCCGCCGTAGGGGATGCGCATGACGACGGGCATGCTGAGCTTGCCCGCCGAACGGCGACGCATCTTCGCCAACTGGGTGAAGGTCTGGTTCGCGGCGGGGAAGAAGAACCCGTCGAACTGGATCTCCACCACGGGGCGGTAGCCGCGCATCGCCATACCGATGGCGGTGCCGACGATGCCGGACTCGGCCAGCGGGGTGTCGATGACCCGGTCGGCGCCGAAGTCCTTGTGCAGACCGTCGGTGACGCGGAAGACGCCACCCAGGCGACCGACGTCCTCGCCCATGACGAGGACCTTGGGGTCGTGCTCCATCGAGGCGCGCAGCCCCGCGTTGATGGCCTTACCGATCGTGAGGTTGGTTCCCATGGCCTAACGGCCCCCTTCCGCGCCGGCGCCTTCGAACGAGGCCAGGTAGTCGGCGAACTCGGACCGCTGTCGGTCGATGTGGACGTTGGGCTCGGCGTAGACCTCGTCGAAGATCTCCAGCGGCTCGGGGTCGGCCATGGAGCGGCACTGGGTGCGCACCATCTCTCCGACCTTGTCGGCCTCTTCGTCGATCTTCGCGAAGAACGCCTCGTCCGCGAGCTCGTACAGTTCGAGGTGGTTGCGGACCCGCATGATCGGGTCCTTGGCCTTCCACTCGTCGAGCTCGGCCGCGTCCCGGTAACGGGTGGGGTCGTCGTTGGTGGTGTGGGCGCCCATCCGGTAGGTGAACGCCTCGATCAGGGTGGGGCCCTGACCGGTGCGCGCGTTGTCCAGGGCGGCACGGGTCACGGCCAGGCAGGCGAGGACGTCGTTGCCGTCCACGCGCACACCCGGGAAGCCGAAGCCGGCGGCGCGCTTGTAGATCGGTACGCGGGCCTGACGTTCCAGGGGCTCGGAGATGGCCCACTGGTTGTTCTGGCAGAAGAACACGACCGGGGCGTTGTTCACCGAGGCGAAGTTGAACGCCTCGTTGGTGTCGCCCTGGCTGGTGGCCCCGTCGCCGAAGTAGGAGATGACGGCGGTGCCGTCCTCGCCCACGGCGCCGTCGCGCTGGACGCCCATGGCGTAGCCGGTGGCGTGCAGGGCCTGGCTGCCGATGACGATCGTGTACAGGTGCAGGCCGTACTCGTGCGGGTCCCAACCTCCGTTGGTGACCCCGCGGAACATGCCGAGGAGTTCCTTCGGTTCGATGCCGCGGCACCAGGCGACGCCATGCTCGCGGTAGGAGGGGAAGGCCATGTCCTCGGGGCGCAGAGCACGGCCGGAGCCGATCTGCGCGGCCTCCTGGCCCAGGAGCGAGGCCCACAGGCCCAGCTCGCCTTGGCGCTGGAGGGACACGGCCTCACTGTCGACCCGGCGGACCAGGACCAGGTCACGGTACAGGGCGCGGATCTCCTCCGCGCTGATGTCCAGGGGGTAGTCGGGGTGCTCCTTGAGCTCCCCTTCCGGGGTCAGGAGCTGGATGAGCTCCGGTTCCTCGTGCGCGGCGGTTTCCGACACGTCGCTCCTCGGGTTCTCGGGGCCGACTTCGCGTGGGTGAACGCTGGCCGACCGTTTAACGGTCCATGCGCGCTCCCAGGGTGTCGGGAGGGTCATGGACAGTCCTGCCCACATCGTGACAGACCTCACCATGGGGTGCGCAAGCCCCCGGCGACACCTTTTACGCGGCGCGACCCATGTTCCCGGATCCGTGACCAGGCCGATTAGCAGGGGTTCCTAGCATCTACAAGGACTTCCAACAACTTTTCGAGCACGCGACCGCGACGGGCCGGGCACTCGTGGCGAGGCCACCGGAACCCGTTCCTCAGGTCGCCAGGATCTGCGGTGAGAGAGCCTTGAGCATCCCCCGCGCCCAGCGCATCTGACGCACCGAGCGAGGCCGGCACCGCTCGGCGACCGAGAGCAGGTCGGGGTCCGCGACGGCCTGGGCGCCCTGTCCGAGCAGGTCCCAGTCCAGCGCCACCCCGCCGCTCATCCGGTACAGCCGTCTCAGGTCGGCCAAGAGCGCCATCTCCTTGTCGGAGCCCTCCCCGGGTAGCTCGGGCCGCCCCTCCTCCGAGGGTTCGGGGCTTTCCAGGGCGGCGGGGTCCACACGGTAACGGGGCGCCACCTCGGCGATCACGCGCACGTGGTCACGGGACCACGCCGCCAGGTCCTCGGCCACGTGATGGACCTCCTGTTCCTTCGGATACCGCTCGGACACCCGTGACAACTCGGTGGCCAGGGCGCTCTCCGAGCGGTGAAGCTCCCGCAGGGCGGCTCCGATCCTCATCGTGTCCTCCCCTCGGTGGCTTCCGCCGTCGGCTCCTCCACGGTGTCCGGCTCGCCCCGAGTGGCCGGCACCCGCGCGTCGACCGGCGCGGACGCCGTCGTGGTGGGCGCCGGAGACGGTCGCCCATCGCCCCGACCCAGCGGCCTCAGGCTCGCGGCGGCGGTCTTGAACAGGGGCTGCTTGGACACCGGATCCCAGTCGTTGACGGTCATCTCGTTGGCGGCCCGGTCCCGGTCGTCACCGTCCTCGGAGGCGTCGGTGTCCCAGTAGCCGTAGTGGAAGGGGACGAACAGCACCCCGGGACGGATTCCGCTGACCCTGGCGCGGGCGTGGATTCGGCCACGCGGCGAACGGACCTCGACGTGGTCGCCCTCGTCGATCCCCACTTCCCGCGCGTCGGCGGAGGCGATCTCCACCCACACCTCTGGGGCCGCCCGTTGGAGCTCGGGCGCGCGCCCCGTCTTGGTGCGCGTGTGGAAGTGGTAGATCGTGCGGCCGGTGATCAGCGTGAAGGGGTACTCCTCGCCGGGTTCCTCGTGCGGGGGCACGTACTCCACGGCCTTGATCATCGCCAGGCCCTCGGGATTGGTCGAGCGGTACTCCCCCTCCTCCGAGGGCGCCCCCGTGACGAGGTCCTTGCCGAAGCTCTCGCACTCCTCGGGGCTCGCCCAGAACCGGCCGTCCGCGTAGAGCCGCTCGGTGCCCCGCGGATGTTCCTCGTTACAGGGCCACTGGACACCGCCGGTGCGGCGCAGGTGGTCGTAGGTGATCCCGGAGTAGTCGCAGGGGCGGCCCGCGCTCGCCCGCTTCCACGCCTCGAAGGCGGACTCGGGGTCATGCCACTGTGGGAAGGGATGCCCGTCGTTGTCGCGGAAGTCCATGCGTCGCGCGTAGTCGAGGAAGACGTTCAGGTCCGGCCGTGCCTCGCCCGGTGGTTCCACGGCCTTCTCCGACAGGTGCACGGTGCGGTCGCTGTTGGTGAACGTCCCCGTCTTCTCTCCCCAGGTCGCGGCGGGGAGCACCACGTCGGCGAGCTCGGCCGTCTCGGTCATGAAGAGGTCCTGAACCACCAGGAACAGGCCCTTACTCGCGAGCAGTCCCCGAATCCGGCCCAGTTCGGGCAGGGACACCGCCGGATTGGTCGCGCTGACCCACAGGAAGCGGATGGAACCCTTCTCCGCGTAGCGCATGATCTGCATGGCGTGCGTGGGCGGGGCGTAGTGCGGGATCCGGATCGGGTCCAGGTTCCAGACCTTGGCCAGGTCGGTGATGTGCCGGTCGTTGTTCCAGTTGCGAAAGCCCGTGAGGTCGCCGTCGGCGCCGCACTCGCGGGTGTTCTCGGCGGTCGGTTGGCCGTTCATCTGGAGCACGCCCGCGCCGGGTCGGCCCAGCATGCCCCGCAGCAGGTGCACGTTGTTGACCTGCACGGACGCCGCCGTGGCCTGGTTCGACTGGTAGAAGCCCTGGAGCACGGTGGAGAGCAGGCGTTCGGCCCCGCCCAACAACGCGGCGGCCTCGCGGATGTGGTCGGCGGGCACCTCGCAGATCCGCGCGGCGCGCTCGGGCGGGTAGGCCTCCGTCGTCTCCAGCAGGGCCTCGTAGCCGACGGTGTGCGCCTCGACGTAGGCGTGGTCGACCCGGTCGGTACGGATGAGTTCGTGCAGGATCGCGTTCATCAGGGCGACGTTGGTGCCCGGGCGCGGCGCCAGGTGCAGTGTCGCCTCCCGGGCCACCGGTGTGGGCCGGGGGTCGACGCAGAGCAGCAGGGGCGGGTTCGGTCCGGCCAGGCGGTCCAGGATCCGGGACCACAGCACCGCCTGGGTCTCGGCCATGTTGTGGCCGTACAGGGCGATGACGTCGGCGTGGTCGATGTCGCCGTAGGAGCCGGGTTGGCCGTCACAGCCGAACGACTCCTTCAGCGCGGCGGCGGCCGTGGCCGTGCACAGGCGGGTGTTGCCGTCCATGTGGTTGGTGCCGATGGCACCGTGGCCGATGGCCGCGAGCGTGTAGTACTCCTCCAGGAACAGTTGTCCACTGGTGTAGAACCCCAGGGCACTGGCGCCCTGCTCGTCGAGCAGCTCCCCGCTGCGCCGGACCACCAGGTCCATCGCGGTGTCCCAGTCGGTCTCGACCAGTTCGCCGTCGCGGCGTACGAGGGGTCGCGTCAGTCGGTCGGGTGAGTGGCCGGACCGCCAGCCGTAGAGGTCCTTGGGGTCCAGGCGCCCACGGTTGACCCGGTCCTCACCGTGCCCGCGCACCCCCACCATCCGGCCGTCCTTGACCGCGATGTCCATCGCGTCGCCGTTGGAGTGCAGGATCGACGCGGTTCGCACCCAGCGGTCCACGTCATCGGGATCCACCCCCTCGGCGAGGTGCCGGTCGACCCGCACGGGCCACTGCTCTCCCTGGCCGTAGGGGGTCCGTGTGCCCCACGGTTCGGCGATCGGGTCCCTGGACGGCACGGGTGACCACCCCTTCTCGTCGAGACGCGGTTCGGGTCGGCCCGAACCGGTGCCATCCCGGCTACCCGGTCGCCCACCCGCCCACACCCGGCCGTCCCCGGGTCCGGCCAAGGGAGCGCGGGGTGAATCGGCCGGGTTCCAGGTGAGGATGACGCGTGCCCGACCCACCCAAGCCGCTCACGTGTGATGGCGGTCGTCCGGACCTTCGCCCGGCGTGGCCGAACTCAGGTGTGCGTAGGGGTTGGAAGACTCCCGGCGTCAAGGCGCCTTCACCTCGGCCGGCGACGGACGACCTGGCGACCTCTCATCCCCGTCATCAGCGGAAACCGGGAAACGGCCTCATGGGGGTCGCGCATGAAGGTTCTCGGGGGCACTGGATCTTTACCGAGAAGGGGCAGGTCACAGGTTGGTAGGCAAGTACTTACTTGCCTATAGTGGCCGCATGGCCGATGACATCTTCAAGGCCTTGGCCGACCCCACCCGGCGGACGATCCTCGACGAGCTCACCGAAAGGTCCGGACAGACCCTGTTCGAGCTCTGCGGACGACTGCTCATGAAGCACGAGCTCGGCATGTCCCGACAGGCCGTCTCCCAGCACCTGGCGGTACTGGAAGGCGCGGGACTCGTCAGGAGTCGCCGGGAGGGGCGTTACAAGTTCCACGACATCGATCCGGAGCCACTGCGACACATCACCGAACGGTGGCTCCGACCCGACACGAAGGACGGCGCACCATGAGGATCCACCTGAACAGCGTCTTCGTCGACAGTCAGGTCAAGGCCCTGGACTTCTACACCGACAAGCTCGGCTTCGTGAAGAAGCACGACATCCCGCTGGGCGAACCCGTGGACGAGCACCGGTGGCTGACCGTGGTCTCTCCGGAGGACCCCGAGGGCACCGAACTGGTCCTCGAACCCTCCGGACACCCCGCGGTGGGCCCCTACAAGGAGGCCCTGGTCCAAGACGGCATCCCCGCCACCGCCTTCGCGGTCGACGACGTCCGTGCCGAGTACGAACGTCTGCGGAGACTGGGCGTGCGCTTCACCCAGGAACCCCTGGAGATGGGCCCGGTCACCACCGCGGTCCTGGACGACACGTGCGGCAACCTCATCCAGATCCAACAGCTCCAGTGACTCCCACTGCGGAGACCGGTAAATGACGGATGTCATGTGCCGGTCTCCGCGGATCGCAGTCGGAACCGGTGATTCCGGGGACTGCCGAGTGAGCACCCCGCGGACTTAGGTTCAAGACATGAACCGCGACGACGAACAGCCCGGATCCACCCCACCGGCACCCCACACGCCTCCCCCGCACACGGACGCCCCCACCGCCGGGGGCGTGTCCGCACCACCCGCCCCGCAGGCACCGACCAAGCGGCGGCGCGGTCCGCGGCCGGTCCCGCCGGGAGTCCCCTACCACCGGGTCCTCACCCGCGAGAAGCGCGGGATCTGGCGGGGCATCGCCGCGCTCACGCTGCTCATGGGCGGCCTGCTCGTCTTCGCCTTCGCGTTCATGTTCCTCGGAGTCGCGATCGACATGGCGCTCGGCCGCGACAGCATCCTGACCGGAGGCACCGACTTCACCCCCGCGACCCACGCCACGAGCATGCTCGGGCTGGCCGTCCTCCTGCCGTGGAGCATGTTGATCCAGCGTTGGCTCTACGGGGTGAAGGGCGCGTCACTGCACTCGATCCTGTCGCGGTTCCGCCCCGACGTGTTCGGCCGTTCCCTGCTGGTGATCCTGCCGATCTGGACGGTCTACCTGACCGCCTTCTCCGTGTTCACGCCCTACCCGACGACCTCGTGGACGACCGTCGACCTGGTCGTCATGCTCGGCCTCGTCGTTCTGCTCACCCCATTGCAGTCGGCGGGTGAGGAGTACGGCTTCCGTGGACTGGCCTTCCGGGTCGCCGCGAGCTGGGGGCGCGGCCCGCGTACGGCGCTGCTGCTCGGCGTGGTGGTCTCCAGCCTGCTGTTCATGGTGGCGCACTTCGCGTTCGACCCGTGGCTGAACCTCTACTACCTCACGTTCGGCGCCACCCTCGCCCTGATCACCTGGCGTACGGGTGGGTTGGAGCTCGCGGTGGTCATCCACGCGGTCAACAACACGCTCGCCTTCCTGCTCACCCTCGTCACGCACACCGACTTCACCGAGGGCATGGACCGGTCGGTGGGCACCGGATCCCCGGTCATGCTCGTGCCTTGTGTGCTGCTCGCCGTGATCACGGCCGTGGTGTGGACGCGGTCGCGACGGACCGGGCCACCGCTCACATCCGCTGTCGCGGCGCAGCCGGAATCGGCCACCACGGTGGAGAACCGGGGGTGAGACCAGGGTCGAGGGGCGTCCCGAACCCGGCCGGGGGGTTCGGGCGACGCCGTTTCCGGTTCCCGGGCAGGGGTTCGGAACCGATGCCGACCGCGAGTCACCATCGGTGTGGTCTCCGTGATAAATCGGTGGGGAGCTTCGGCGGATTCGTCCGGAACGCGGTTTCACGAGTGCGCGAAAACGCTCGTTTCCGGGGTTTCGGGAAGAGCGGTCGAG
The DNA here is from genome assembly GCF_040635885.1 of Nocardiopsis sp. NPDC006832. NCBI lineage: Bacteria > Bacillati > Actinomycetota > Actinomycetes > Streptosporangiales > Nocardiopsidaceae > Nocardiopsis > Nocardiopsis sp. NPDC006832. Next base: position 189,371 of record NZ_JBEYLC010000002.1, read on the forward strand.
AAGAACGGCCGGGAAGAGCGATGATGCGACCTGAGCCACTTCCTCGGGCGTCTTACCTCGCGTTACTTCGAGTTACTCCAGGTGCGTACGGGGCCACCCGGTCGGAGTGAACTCCATCGTCCCCACACCACCGCCGACACGGGGCGGGGACGCTCTGGCCCGTGGGAATTGCGGGCCGCGCACGGCCCCGTTCAGGGGCCTTCCCATCACCGTTATTCGGTGGCCGCGCGAGCCTTGGGCGTGGGCGCCTTCATGCCGCGCTCACGGCCGTAGTCGGCGAGCATCTCGCGGAGTTGGCGACGTGCGCGGTGCAGTCGCGACATCACCGTGCCCAGGGGTGTTCCCATGCGCGCGGCGACCTCCTTGTAGGCGTAGCCCTCGATGTCCACGAGGTAGATGACCTCCTGGAACTCCTCCGGGAGTCGAGCCAGCGCCTGCTTGATGTCGGAGTCCGGAAGACGGTCGAGGACCTCGGTCTCGGCCGACCGCATGCCCGACGAGGTGTGGGCCTCGGCGGCGGCGAGCTGCCAGTCCTTGATCTCGTCGGTGGTCTCCTGACGGGGCTCCCGCTGCTTCTTGCGATAGCCGTTGATGAAGGTGTTGGTAAGAATTCGGTAAAGCCAGGCCCTCAGGTTGGTACCGGCCCGGAACTGGTGGAAATTGGCGAAGGCCTTGGCGAACGTTTCTTGAACGAGGTCTTCGGCGTCGGCCGGATTGCGCGTCATGCGCAGGGCCGTCGGGTACAGCTGGTCTGCGAACGGTGTGACCGCGGCGGCGAAGTCGAGAGTCTCTTCCTTGCCCTCACCGTTCGTGGAGACGTGTTCTTTTTCGAGAGTCGTCAAGATTCCCCCTCGGGACGACCGGAACGATCACTTCCACTCTGTTAGACGCAGCATCACCTTCCCAATGATGACATCAATCCACGTGATACGGGTCACGAACCCACCGAATCCGTATCCGGTACCGGTAAGCATGCGGTAAACAGCCGGCGTGGCGCCTGGCCGAGGCCGGTGTTCACCACCGGGTGTCATACGCTGGCGTCGCCACCAGGTGCGTCCCGCGCCCTTCGCACGGTGGACCGATGGCATACCCCTTTTTCCAGTTTTCCTGTGGAGGACCTGTGGCCCGCGTCGTGGTTGACGTCATGCTCAAGCCCGAGATCCTGGACCCCCAGGGTCAGGCGATCGCCGGGGCCTGCTCCCGCCTCGGTTTCGAGGGGATCGACCAGGTCCGCCAGGGCAAGCGCTTCGAGGTCGAGGTCGAGGGCGAGGTGGACGAGGCCAAGCTCGCCGACGTCCGTCGCCTGGCCGAGACCCTGCTCGCCAACACCGTCATCGAGGACTTCGAGGTCCGTCCCGCCTGACCCTCCCCGCACACTCCGCGCCGCATACCCCGAACCCACGCGCCGGAAGTGTCCGACTTGTTCAGCCGTGCCCCCCGAGGGCGCGGCTGTTCGTTTTACCCGGAGCGACCTCGGGAAGGGTTCCTGACGCCGGGTAGCCAACGACACGGAGCACGAGGGGTTCACGGATGGACACCGTATTCTCGATCTCCCTCCCACGAAGGACGTACACCGTCGCCATAGTCCGCGACATGCTCGGCGCACTTCTCAGCAGGTCGGGACTGTGCCAGGAATGCGTCGACGACATCTTGCTGTCCGTCTCGGAGGCCTGTGCCAACGCCATCGAGCACGGCGGGCCGAACGCCGGTTACGAGGTGGAGACCGAGTTCGCCCCCGGCTGGTACGAGATGCGGGTCTCCCATAGCGGCAGGGCGCCGGACATGGCGGCGCTCGCCGACAGGTTCACCTCACCGCACACGCCCCTCCCGGGTCTGGAAACGGAATCGGGCAGGGGCATCTCGTTGATGCGGTACCTCATGGACGAGGTCGACTTCCGTGGGGAGCCCCGTACCACCGTCATCCTGCGCAAACGGGCCACGTCGTGCGACCCGGAGCACACGGGAGAGAACCCACACGCCCGCTTCGCCCTGCTCTAACAGCCGGGCCCTCCCCTGGTGATCTTGCTACCAGGGGCGAGAAAGAGGCCTTTTTCGCTTCTGGTAGCAAGATCACGACGGAAAAGGCGAGACGTGACGCACGCCACGAGAACTGTCCGGTCGCACACCCGCGCCCCCTCCAGACGGGGTTTCCTTCGGAGGATCACACAGGTCGGACCTTCCCTAACGGGGTGACCGTCGTACCCGAGCACAGGTGAGCGGGTACGCTGCGGGGGTAGCGGACCCACCGTCCTCGTGGCGGGGTCGGGCACCGAACTTCTCCCCGTCGAACCACGATCTCGGAGTGTGCTCATGACAGCCCGTGTGGGCGTCGTCACCTTCCCCGGCTCCCTTGACGACAAGGACGCCGCTCGCGCCGTGTCCCTGGCCGGCGCCGAACCCGTCCCGCTGTGGCACGCCGACGCCGACCTCAAAGGTGTCGACGCCGTCGTCCTGCCCGGCGGCTTCTCCTATGGCGACTACCTGCGCTGCGGCGCCATCGCCCGGTTCGCCCCGCTGATGTCCGAACTGGTCCCGGCGGCGCGTTCGGGCGCCCTTCCGGTCCTGGGCATCTGCAACGGCTTCCAGATCCTGTGCGAGAGCCACCTGCTGCCCGGCGCGCTCACCCGCAACTCCTCGCTGCGGTTCGTCAACCGCGACCAGGTCCTGCGGATGGAGAACACGAGCACCGCCTGGACCAACGCTTACGACGAGAGCCAGGAGATCCTCGTCGTCCTCAAGAGCGGTGAGGGCAGCTACGTCGCCGACGAGGCCACCCTCGACCGGTTGGAGGCCGAGGGCCGGGTCATCGCCCGTTACGTGGACGCCAACCCCAACGGTTCGCGCCGCGACATCGCCGGCGTCACCAACGAGCACGGCAACGTCGTCGGCCTCATGCCGCACCCCGAACACGCCGTGGAGGCCCTCACCGGCCCCTCCACCGAGGGTTTGGGCTTCTTCACCTCGATCCTGAGCCACCTGGCGTCCGGAACCCCGGCTCAGGTCTGACCGACCCGGGCCGGTCCACCGGCCCCATGCACCCGACAGGGGGACGATCCTCGCGATGATGGCGCTGCTGCGCTCCCGGAAGACCATGTTCGTACTGGTAGGGCTGGTCGTGGTCGGCCTGGTGATCTCCGGGGCCATCGGCCTGTTCCAGTCGTTCAACGCCGCCCCCGTGGCCCAAGGACAACAGGGCCAGGGAGAACAGGGGCAACAAGGGACGCCGGACGGGCAACAGCAGGAGCCACCGCCCGACGTCGACGCCCTGGGCAGCCCACCCTCCGGGTTCACCTACGTGGACCAGGACGAGGCCCACTGCAACGGGAGCATCTGCTTCCGGCTGATCCTCGTCGCCGGTGAGGACGGTGAGGAACTCGACATGGACACCGACGAGGCGATCGGAACGGTGTACGAGCACCTGCTCGCCAACGGTTGGAACCAGGAGCTGCCGCCCGAGGCCGACTCCCCCGACGACATCGAGCTCACCGAATCCGTCCTCACCGACGGCGACGTCCTGGTGGCCGACTCCTCCTCGCCGGGTGATTCCATCCCGGTCATCATGCTGGGCAACGCGGGCATGCCCGCCTACTGATCCGGTGCCGGGCGGCGGACACTGCCAAGGCTCGGCCTGAACCACCCGCGCAACTCCGCGACACCCGAACGGAACAACCGCATGTCTGAAGTACCCGGCCTCGACACCGTCATCGCGGCGAACGACACCCCGGACACCCCTCAGCCGTACGCCGAACTGGGTATGGCCAAGGACGAATACGAGCGGGTCCGCGAGATCCTGGGCCGCCGACCCACCGCCTCCGAGCTGGCGATCTACTCGGTGATGTGGAGCGAGCACTGCTCCTACAAGTCCTCCAAGGTGCACCTGAGCCAGTTCGGGGAGAAGGCTCCCGACAACGACGCCCTGCTCGTGGGCATGGGCGAGAACGCGGGTGTGGTGGACGTCGGTGACGGACGAGCCGTCACCTTCAAGATCGAGTCGCACAACAGCCCGTCCTTCGTCGAGCCCCATCAAGGCGCGGCCACCGGCGTGGGCGGCATCGTCCGCGACATCCTCACCATGGGCGCCCGTCCCGTCGCCGTGATGGACGCGCTGCGTTTCGGGCCGCTCGACGCGGACGACACCAAGCGGGTGCTTCCCGGGGTGGTCTCCGGCATCTCCTTCTACGGCAACTGCCTGGGTCTGCCCAACATCGGCGGCGAGATCGGCTTCGGAGCCGGTTACCTCGGGAACCCGCTGGTCAACGCCCTGTGCGTGGGTGTGATGCGGCACGAGGACATCAAGCTGGCGCAGGCTCCGGGCCCGGGCAACAAGGTGGTGCTGTTCGGTTCCAGCACCGGCCCGGACGGCATCGGCGGCGCCTCCGTACTGGCCAGCGCCAACTTCGACGAGGAGTCGCACACCAAGCGGCCCAGCGTCCAGGTCGGTGACCCGTTCATGGAGAAGCTGCTCATCGAGTGCAGCCTGGAGCTGTACGCCAAGGACATGGTGGTCGGCATCCAGGACCTCGGCGCGGCCGGGATCTCCTGCGCCACCACCGAACTGGCGGCGGGTGGCACCGGTGGCATGAACGTCCAACTCGACAAGGTCCCGCTGCGCGACCACCGACTCACCCCTGAGGAGATCCTCATGAGCGAGTCGCAGGAACGCATGATGGCGATCGTCGAGCCGGCCAAGATGGCCGACTTCCTCGCGATCTGCGACAAGTGGGGCGTCCTCGCCGACGAGATCGGCGAGGTCACCGACGTGACGCCCGAGGAGGCCGAGCGCGGCGGCCGTCTGCTGATGACCTGGCACGGCGAGACCATCGTGGACATGCCGCCCCGGACCGCCTCCGACGAGGGCCCCGTCTACCAGCGCCCGTACGCGCGCCCGGAGTCCCAGGACGCGCTGCAGGCCAACGACGCCGCGAAGCTGCCGCGACCGCAGAGTGACGCGGAGCTGCGCGGACAGCTCCTGCGGGTGTTGGGCGCCCCCGGCGTGGGCGACCCCACATGGATCACCCAGCAGTACGACAGCTACGTGCGCGGTGACACGGTGGTGTCGACCCCGCACGACTCCGGGATGATCCGGATCTCCGACGACTCCGACCGCGGGGTGGCCCTGGCCACCGACGGCCACGGCCGGTTCACCCGGCTGGACCCGTACGCGGGCACCCGACTGGCCTACGCCGAGGCGTACCGCAACGTCGCCGTCACCGGCGCGCGGCCGCTCGCGGTCACCAACTGCCTCAACTTCGGTTCACCCGAGGACCCCGGCGTGATGTGGCAGTTCGCCGAGACCACCCGCGGCCTGGCCGACGCCTGCCAACAGCTCGGCACCCCGGTGACCGGCGGCAACGTCAGCTTCTACAACCAGACCGGTGAGGTGCCGATCAACCCGACCCCGGTCATCGGTGTGCTCGGCGTGATCGACGACGTGAACCGGCGCCTGCGCTCGGGCTTCGACTCCGAGGGCTCACGGGTGTTCCTGCTGGGCGAGACCCGTCCCGAGTTCAGCGGTTCGGCCTGGGCCGACGTGGTGCACGAACACCTGGGCGGCCTGCCCCCGAAGGTGGACCTGGCAGCCGAGGCCGCCCTGGGCGAGGTCCTGGCCACCACGGCCGAACGTGGCCTGGCGGTGGCCGCGCACGATCTGTCCGACGGCGGCCTGGGCGTCGCGCTGGCCGAGTCGGCTCTGCGCGGCGGCAAGGGTCTGCGCGTGGAACTGGACGGTGACGCCTTCACGGAGCTGTTCAGCGAGTCGGGCGCCCGCGCGATCGTCGCGGTCGAGCCCGGCCAAGAGGAGGAGTTCGTGGCCCTGGCCGGCGAACACGGCGTCCCGGTCACCCAGATCGGCACGGTCGGCGGTGACAGCCTCACGGTGACGCACCCGGGAGGCGTCGTCGAGATCGCCCTGACGGACCTGCGCACCTCCTACGAGGCGGCCATTCCCGCCGTGATGAACGGCGTTTAGCACTTCGACCTGATCGAGGGGGCGTCCCGGTGGGCGCCCCCTTTTGTCGTTCCCGGAGCCTCAGCCGACCTTCAGTTGCTCGTCACCGAAGTCCGCGATGATCATCAACGTGCCACCGAGCGCCGAGACGTAGCGGTCGAGTACGTCACGGGTGGAGACGTCTCCGGCCTCGATCTGCGAGATTCGGGCGACGGAGATCCCCATCCGCTCCGCCACCTGAGCCTGGTTCAGTCCTCGGTGCTTACGCATCTCCATCAGGCGCCACGCCTGTGCCCGGTCACGGAGACGTCCCACACCGGCCTCGAATTCCTCGGGGCCGCCGGCATCGGCCACCGCCCGTTCCAGGTGCCCGGCCCGCTTCTGCTTGGATTCTCCGAAAACTCTCGCTCTCGTTCCTGGAGCGCGGTGGTTCTGGCCTCCCTCCGTCGCCGCCCCCGGGGCTAAGGTCTCGGGCCGCTGGGGTAGGACTGTGGGGAGGAGGTGGACGCACATGGAACGCGCCAGACGCGGAAGGCTGAGGGGCGCTCTCGGGAGTCACGACCGCCCGGCCAGTGCCCTGGGTTTTCGGCTGATCCTGGCCGTGTTCGGGGCTCTGGTGTTGCTGCTGGGAACGGCGGCCGCCATGCTCTGGACCGACGAGACCTGGTTGGTGGTGCTCCTGGGCGCCGGGTTCGTCGCCGCCTGCGTCAACGTCTACTGGGTGAGCAGGCGCCTGCACTACGAACGCCCGAGCCACTAACGGACCCGACCCCGGAGCATCCGCCCCGGGGGTCGTTCTCATCCTTCCGGCCGGTGGGTGAGGGTGACGGCGACGGGGCGGTGGTCGGAGTGAGGCACGTCCGGGTTGGCCGGGTCGCTCGTGGTCAGTTCCTCGGTGACGAGGATGTGGTCGATCTGCGGCTCGGAGCGGGTGTCGGCGGCCATGGTGGGGAACGGGCGCACGTCGGCGAAGGCGTCGTGCAGGACCTCCCCCAGTGGCAGTTCCTCGGGTTCGAAGTTGAGGTCGCCCGCGACCACCACCGGTGTCCCTCGTTCGTGGGCGCTCGCCGCGATGTCGAAGAGCGCGTCCAGCTGTTCCCGGGCGGTGCGATTCCCCAGGTCGTAGCCCTCGGGTTGCAGGTGCGTGGAGACCACGGTGACCTCGGTGCCGTCGTGGTCGACGGCGACCTCCAAGGCCTGTGCGCCGGTGGGGCCGCTCTCGGGCAGAACGTGTCCGCGCACCGAGGAGACCGGAAGGTTCGTGAGCACCGCGTCGCCCCAGAACGGGCCGTCGGCGGGGCCCCAGTAGGCGGTCATGCCCAGGTCCGCGGCGAGCAGGGACAGCCCGTCATGGCCACCGTTGAGCAACCATCCGCGGTCCACCTCGCTCAGCGCGATCACGTCGGCGTCGAGTTCGCGCAGGGTGTCGGCCTGTTCGGCGACGGAGAAACGTCCATCCATCCCGAACCCCATGCGCACGTTGTAGGCGGCCACGCGTAGACCGTCGGCGGAGGGTTCGGGGGCGTCGGCCTCCGGTCGGGCCAGGGGCGCGGCGATCGTGACGACGAGGGTGAGCACGGCCGCGACGGCGGTCGCCGGGAGCACGTGTTCGGGTGGTGGCGGCACCGCGCGTCCCATGCGGGGCAGGACCGCCACGGTGAGCAGGAGCAGCGCGGCGAACGGCACGTAGGTGTTGGTGACGTGCAGGTCGTAGGAGGCGTAGAAGGCGAACACCAACACCACGAAGCCCAGCAGCCCCAGGGTGGCGAGGACACCGGTGCGGGTCGGGGAGGCCGCCGTGACGGTGTCCGTGGCGGCCCACCCCGCACAGGCCGCCAGGGCGAGTTGCCCGAGCGGCAGGGCGATCAAGGTCCAGGCCGGCAGTGACCCCGGCACGTCGCCGGGCAGGTGTGCGGCGAACGCCAGGGTGGCCAGGGCCGCGAGCAGTACCGCCAGGGGTACGTAGGGGTTCGGGCAGACCCATCTCGGGTGGGCGGCCACGGCGACGGAGGCCACGGCGACCACCACGAGGGCGGACGCCGCGTAGGGGGTCCCGCCGATCGTCTCGGCCACCGCCGGGTTCGCGGTGTACAGACCGGACAGGAAGAGCAGCGGCCCCAGGACAAGCCAGCTCCGGGGCGGGGTCGGCATCGGTGGAACCGAGGTGGCGCGCCAGGCGCGAATCGAGGCGCCGACGTAGGCCGTCGCCAGAAGTACGACCCCGATCCAGACGAACGCGCCGTCCCGCCACAGCGGGTCCACGGTGCCGAGCACCGTGTGCAGCGCGGCCGACGCCGCCACCCCGGCGACGACCCCGGTCATCACCCCGAGCGCGCTCACCCGGCCGTCGGTCACCGTCGCCATCACGGTGCACACCAGTCCCACCACGCCCAGGCCGACCAGGGACGAGGCCAGGTACATCTGCGGTCCACCGCCCTCGGTGGCCTGGAGCACCACCCGGCCGACCGCGAGCAACCCGCCCGCCGACAGTGCCAATCCCAGGGACGGCACCCATCGGGCCAGGTACACGAACGGGAAGGGCGCCAGGAACCAGACGAGGGCGAACGCGCCCATGAGCGCGGGCCCGGTGGCACCGGCCTGCCCGAAGAGCGTGATCAGCGAGGGCAGGAAGACCCGGAGTACGTCCAAGAGCAGGACCGTGCCGAGCATCGTGACCAGTCGTCCCTGGTGCATGCGGATCCACTCCGTGGAAGGGCGAGGGCATGAGGGATTCTCACCTCTACCACCCCACGGAGCAAGGGGCCACGACCGAGGGCGGGACCGATCGGCCCCGCCCTCGGCACCCTGTGTCAGACCGTGATCAGGGGGACCCGATAGTTGACGAAGGCAGCGATCTCGGAGATGTCCCCCGGGTCGGAGGTGACCACTGTGAACCGCGTCCTGATGGCGGTCAACACCACCATCGCGTCCACCACATCACTGGTCGCCGACGCACCGAGTAGGGCGCCGACGCGCTTGGCCGCGACTTCGTCGAAGGGCACTACCTCGCAGACCTTCACCAAGCGGGCCATAACCGCTTGGCGAGCCCCTTCACGCCATACCTGCGCCAGAACGGTGGCCGGCAGAAGTGGTCGACGCCCGGCCCCGACCTCCTGGAGACAGTAGGTCCATACACTTCCCTTGGGCTTGGCCTCCGCTTGGAGGAGAGCTCCCGCATCGAGGATCAGGCCTCGGGGACGCAGTACCGTCATTCCTCGGCCACCTCGCTCACACGGTCCAAATGCGCCAAGGCTTCCTCGCCGGCCTCGACCTCATCCAACGGGATGGGTCCGCCGACACCAGAAGCCTCCAGGTCGGCCCTCGCCTCGGCCCTTTCCTCAGGTGAGGGTTCGCCGTGTTCGGCGAAGTGCGCTTCCAAGGCCGCCTGTGCCTCAGCGAGATCCGCTTCTCTGACCGCGGCCTTGTTCAGCCATCTGGAGAGGGGGATGCCTTCGCGCGCGGCCGCACGGCGAGCACGTTCGACGGTCTCGGACTCAAGGGACACGGAAAGCTTCTCAGCGGACATACCTCCACGGTAGACGAAAAGTAGCAACCGGGTAGCACTTTTCCCGGAACAATGGGAGGGGGTGGAGATCGGTCGGCCTCCACCCCCTCCCGGTGTCGCGTGTGATCAGCGGGTCTCGTAGCCCTCGGGGAGCCACTCCCGCCACACGTCCGGGTTCTCGTCCACCCAGATCTCCGCGGCCTCCGACGGGTCCAGCCCCTCGTCGGCGATCATCGCCGCGACCTCGTTCTGGTCGGCGTTGGTCCAGTGCCAGTCGTCCAGGAACCGGTAGGCGTCGCCCCCGTCCTCGACGAAGCCCTTGCGGAAGATCTTGTTCAGGTCGTAGAGCGGGTAGTCGCAGTCCACGAACTCCAGGTCGGCGTCACAACCGTCGTAGTAGTCCGGGAAGTCGACCTTGACCAGGTCCAGTTCCTGTTGCAGCCACTGCGGTTCGTTGAAGTAGAACAGGACCGGTTCCTCGTTGGCGTACCGGCGCCGCACCTCGGTGACCTGGGACGCCTCGGAACCGGCGTAGACGATCTCGATGTCCAGGTCGAAGGCGTTGATCATCCCCTGGTCCTGGGTGGCGAAGCCGGGCGAACCACCCAGGAACTCGCCCTTGTCACCGGTCTCGGCGGTCCGGAAGATCTCGGCGTGCTCCTTGATCCCCTCCAGCGTGGTGATCTCGGGGTACTCCTCCGCCACGTAGGCGGGCATGTACCAACCGATCACACCGTCGTTGCCGGTGGACCCACCGTCCACGACGGTGTCGTTGCCCTCGGGGCCGTACAGCTCGTACAGGTCCTCGTGTCCCCAGTTCTCCAGGATCACGTCCAGGACCCCCTGGTCGAGGGCCTGCCACGAGGGCTGTTCCTCCAACCGGACCAGCTGTACCTGGTAGCCCATCTCCTCCTTGAGGACGTGCTCCAGCACCACGGCGCTGGCCTCGTAGCCGACCCAACCGTTGACGGCGATCCGCACCGTGTTGGGGTCCCTGGCGATCTGGTCGGTGCGCACCGCGCAGGAGCTCACCATCACCAACGCCAGCCCCACCACGGCCAACCGGAGCAGGGTGTCCCTTCTCAGCAACCTAGGCACGGTGTGCCCTCCTTCCCTGCGTGACCCGATCCAGGAACAGTCCCAGGCAGACGATGGCGAGGCCGGAGGCCAGACCCAGTCCGAGCAGGTTCTGGGAGAGCCCGAAGACCACGTCGAAGCCGAGCGAACCGGCGCCCACCAGCGCGCCCATGACCACCATGGACAGCACGAGGATGATGCCCTGGTTGATGGCGAGCAGCAGCGAGCCGCGCGCCATGGGAAGTTCCACCTTGGTGAGCAGCTGCCACCTGGTGGAACCCTGTGACTCGGCCGCCTCGATGGTGCCCGCCGGCACCCCGCGGATTCCGTCGTTGACCAGCCGGATCACCGGCGGCAGCGCGAAGACGACCGCCGCCGCCAGGGCCGGGACCCGACCGATGGTGAACAGTGCGACCGCCGGGATCAGGTACACGAACGGCGGCAGGGTCTGCATGGCGTCCAGGATCGGCCGCAGGATCGCGGCGAAGACGTCGTTGCGCGACATCAGCACACCGAAGACCACGCCCAGCACGATGGTGAGCGCGGACGCCACCAGGACCTGGGACAGGGTGTCCATGGCGTTGTCCCACACACCCAGCAGGCCGATGGCGACGAAGGCCGCCGCGGACACGATGGCGACGCGCCCACCCGCGAAGATCCAACCCAGCGCGGCGGCGGCCAGGACCACCAACCACCAGGGCGACCCGGTGAGCAGGTCGCTGAGCGGGCTCAGCACCCCGTTCAACAGCCACGTTCCCAATGCCGCGGTGAAGCCGCCGATCGTCGACTGGATCCACTCGTAGACGACGTTGACCGGGGCCGCGACGTCGACCGCCATGTCGCGCGGCCAACCTCCGAGCCCGAAGAGTCGACCGGCCGCGGTCGCCATGATGATCACGGCGAGACCGATCGCCGAAACCGGCAGCCGGTACCGCTCGGGGAGGTTCGGGGCATGCGTACCGTGGCCGACCGCGCCCGTGACCCGGTCCATCGCGATCGCCAGCATCACGATCGCCACACCCGCCTGGAACGCCTGCCCGACGTTGACCTTGGACAGGGCCTGGTAGATGGCGTCACCCAGGCCGCCGGCGCCGATCACCGAAGCGATCACGACCATGGAGACCGCGAGCATGATGGTCTGGTTCACGCCCAGCAGGATGGTGCGCTTGGCCAACGGCAACTGCACCTTGGTGAGGATCTGCCAGGGCGTGGAACCCAGCGACGTGGTCGCCTCGATCGCGCCCTTGGGAACCTCACGGATGGCCAGCGCCGTGATCCGCGCGACCGGTGGGAGCGCGTACACCGCGGTGACGACGGCCGCCGCCGGGTTGCCGATGCCGAACAGCAGCACGAACGGCAGCAGGTAGGCGAACGCCGGCATGATCTGCATGAAGTCCAGCACCGGCCGCAGACCTCGGTAGAACGCCTCGCTGCGTCCGGCGAGGATGCCGAGCGGGACGCCGAACAGCAGGGCGATGAAGACCGCCGTGACGATGAGCGACAGCGTCGTCATCGACTCGTTCCACAGACCCGTCAGCGCGAACACCGCGAAGGTGGCCAGCACCAGCAGCGCCACCCGCCACCCGGCGAACCGCCAGGAGACGAACAGGCCGAGCGCGGTCACGCCCGCCCAGGTGAGGAAGTCCAGGAACTGGTTGATCAGCACGACCGCCGACCCCAGTCCCACCGAGACGTAGTTGAAGAAGTAGAGGAACAGCGGGCTGTCGTTGCGGTTCTCGACCACCCAGGCGTAGATCCCGTCGAGCCACGCCATGAAGCGGTCGCCGATCGCCGTCGGGAAACCGCCCGCCCAGGACGGGTCGCCCATCAGGCGGGCCGCCCAGTATCCGGCGACGAGTACGACGATCACCAGGAGGGCCTGGACCGCGCTGCCGCGCAACCACCCCCCGGTGCCCTTGGAACCCCTGTCTGAACCCGACGCGCCGGTCGGCGCGGCGCCGGCCGGTTCGGTCACCGTGGCCATGTCACGCACCGTCCCCGGGCGAGGTGACGTCGCCGTGGTCGACGGCCCCCGGAGGGATCTCCTCGACCGTCTCCTCCACGATCGCGGCCACCTGGTCCACGTCGTGCAACTGGTCTTCGGCGATGGCGCGCAGCACGTCGTCGCGGCCCACGTAACCGAGGAGGGTGTCGCCCTCCACGACCCGGACCGGAGCGGTGCTGGCGGCGAGCATCGGCAGGACCTCGGCCAGGACGGTGCCGGGCGCGGTGGTCGGCCCATCGGTGCGTTCCTCCGGGAACGCGTCGCGCACCAGCCACCGGGCGGTGAGCACGGTGGTGCGCGCGACGTCGGAGGTGAAGTCGGCGACGTAGGCGTTGGCGGGGCGGCCCACGACCTCCTCGGGGGTACCGACCTGGACGAGTTCGCCGTCACGCATGATGGCGATGCGGTCGCCCAGCTTGAGCGCCTCCTGGAGGTCGTGGGTGATGAAGACCGAGGTCTTGTTCAGCTCACGTTGCAGCCGGACGACCTCGTTCTGCATGTCGCGACGGATCAGCGGGTCCAGCGCGCTGAACGGCTCGTCGAACAGCAGGACCTGCGGGTCGACGGCGAGGGCGCGGGCCAGACCCACGCGCTGTTGCATGCCGCCGGAGAGTTCGCCGGGGCGCGCGTTCTCGTACCCGGACAGTCCGACCATGTCGATCATCTCGCGGGCTCGCGCGTAGCGTTCCTCGCGCGCCATCCCCCGCACTTCGAGACCGTAGGCGACGTTGTCGATGATCCGACGGTTGGGCAGGAGCCCGAAGTGCTGGAAGACCATCGCCATCTTGTGTCTGCGCAGTTCGCGCAGGCGCTGGTCGCTCGCCTGCTCGATGTCCTCGCCGTCCAGCCGCACCGAACCGGACGTGGGCTCGATCAGCCGGGTCAGGCAGCGGATGAGCGTGGACTTACCGGACCCGGACAGGCCCATCACCACGAAGATCTCACCCGGACGCACCTCGAAGGAGACGTCGCGCACCGCCACGGTGCAGCCGGTCTCCTCCTTGATGCGGTCCCGGTCGGCGCGTTCCAGGTCGGTGCCGATGACCTTGTCGGCGTTCTTGCCGAAGATCTTCCACAGGTTGCGGACCGAGAAGGTCACATCGGAGGTACCCGCGTCCGGTGTCGTTTCGGTGGCCTGGGTACTCATCGGCTCTCCCCCTTCTCGGCCGACCGGTCCTGACGGATCAGGTCGGCGGCGCGCTCGCCCAGGGCGAGGACCATGACCATCGGGTTGGGGGTGGGCAGGGTCGGGAAGACCGAGGCGTCGGCGACGCGCAGCCCCTTGAGTCCACGGACGCGCAGGCGGGGGTCGACGACCGCTCCGTCGTCGTCGGCCGCGCCCATCCGGCAGGTGCCCGCCGGGTGGTAGACGGTGTGGGCGGCGCGGCGTCCGTACTCGGACAGTTCCTCATCGCTTTGGATGCTCGGGCCGGGGGCGACCTCGCGCTTGATCCAGGACTTGAACGGTTCGGTGGCGGCGACCTCGCGGGCGATCCTCAGCCCGTCGACGATGGTCCGCTCGTCGTAGCCGTCGGGGTCGGTGAAGTAGCGGAAGTCCAGGGCCGGCTGGACCTTGGGGTCGTCGGAGGTGAGGTAGAGCCGCCCACGGGAACGAGACCGCGGGATGTTGGGGGTCATGCAGACCGCGTACCCGTCCTCGGGCGAGTCGTAGCCCAGCCGCTTCGTGTTGTCGTCGAAGGGGATCTGGTAGATGTGGAACATCAGGTCGGGGCGCGGGTCACTCTCGTCGCGGCGCACGAACAGGGCCGCGTCGGAGTCCATCACGGTGTTCTCGGGGACCCGCTCGTTGGTCTCCCACATGATGATCGACTCGGGGTGGTCCTGGAGGTTCTCTCCCACCCCGGCCAGGTCGTGGTGGGGCGTGATCCCGACCGATTCCAGGTCCTCGGCCCTGCCGATACCGGACAGCATCAGCAGACGAGGGCTGTCGACGGCTCCGGCGGCGAGGACGACCTCGTGGCGGGCGTTGACGGTGATCCGTTCGCCTTCCTTGGTCGTCGCGCTGACGCCGGTGGCACGGTCGCCGTCGAACAGGACCTTGTCGACCCAGGTCTCCAGCAGCACGGTCAGGTTCTCGCGCACGTCCATGATGGGGTGCAGGTACGCCACCGAGGCGGAGGACCGGTAGCCGGTGTAGGGGTCGTAGGCGATGGACAGGAAGCCGGTGCCGTCGGCGAAGCCGCCACCGTGCGAGGTGAGGGCGTTGAAGTCCTCGACGACCGGGACGCCCGCTGCCTCCGAGGCCGAGGACACCCAGTCCTGGACCATGGCGTTGCGGTCCTTCTCGGCGATCGGGATGATGTTGCACTTGATCCGGTCGGCGTAGGACTGGACGGTGGTGTTGTCCCAGCCCTCGGCGCCGGCGGCGACCCACTCGTCGAGGTCCTCGGCGAACGGCCGGAAGCTGATCAGCGTGTTGTGCGAGGAGCAGCCGCCCAGTACGCGGGCGCGCGAGTGCAGGATGTGGGAGTTGCCGTTGGGCTGCTCCGTGGTCCGGTAGCCGTAGTCGAGTTCGCCGTCGAGGACGCTCAGCCAGTCACGGAGCCGGAGCACGTGTTCGAGGTCGCGGTCGTCGGGGCCTCCCTCGATGAGGCAGACGCTGGTGCCGGGGTCTTCGGTGAGGCGATTCGCGATCACCGAGCCCGCCGTTCCACCGCCGACGATGACGTAGTCGTAGGTGTGTTCCTGATCGGACACGGACCGATTCCTCTCGTTGGTCTCTCGCGGGGATGCCGGGGAAACCGACCTGTGTTGTGTTGGTGGTGTCTTCGGTTGTTCTTCGGTTGTTCTTCGAACGTCGAGGGGACACCCGTCGACGCGGCGGACGGTTCCGCGCCGACGGGTGGCCGGTGGTCCCGGGGCCTCAGCCACCGGGGTGAGGTCGATCAGCCGAACCAGCGCTGTGGTTCGGGGGCCAGGTTGCGGTAGACGTGCTTGGCCTCGCGGTACTCGTCGAGTCCGGCCAGGCCCAACTCACGGCCGATCCCGCTGCGGCCGAAGCCGCCCCACTCCGCTCCGGGGAAGTAGGGGCCGTAGTCGTTGATCCACACGGTGCCGTGGCGCAGGGCGGCGGCCACACGCTCGCCTCGGGCGGTGTCGTCGGTCCACACACCGCCGGAGAGCCCGTAGTCGGTGTCGTTGCCGAGTTCGATCGCCTGCTCTTCGGTCTCGAAGCGTTCGACGGTCACGACCGGGCCGAACACCTCGGTCTGAACGATGTCCATGGAGCGGTCGCAGTCCACGAACACGGTGGGGCGGTAGAAGTAGCCGTCCCGCAGTTCGGCGTCGTCGGGGCGCTTGCCACCGGCGATGATCCGGGCGCCCTCCTCCACGCCTCGGGCCACGGACCCCTCCACCTTGGCGCGGTGTTCGGCGGACACCAGCGGGCCGCAGCGCACGCCCTCGTCCTGACCACGGCCGATGCGGATGGCCTCGGCCCGGCGGGCGAGTTCGGTGGTGAAGGCGTCGTGGATGTCGTCGTGCACGATCAGGCGCGCACCCGCCGAACACACCTGCCCGGAGTGGAAGAACGCGGCGCTCAGCGCGTAGTCGACGGCGGTGTCCAGGTCGACGTCGGGGAAGATGATGTTCGGGTTCTTGCCGCCCAGTTCCAGGGCGGTCTTCTTGACGGTCTCGGCTGCCGCCGCCATGATCCGACGCCCGGTGACCAGCCCACCGGTGAAGGAGATCAGGTCGACGTCGGGGTGCTCGGACAGGGGCGCTCCGGCCTCGGGGCCGCTGCCCAGGACCAGGTTGACCACGCCCGCGGGGATGCCCGCCTCGGTGGACAGTTCCACCAGCTTGGCGGTGGTCACGGGGGTGACCTCGCTGGGCTTGATCACCATGGTGTTCCCGGCGGCGAGGGCGGGGGCCATCTTCCAGGCGAGCTGGAGCAGCGGGTAGTTCCACGGCGTGATCATGCCGCAGACGCCGACGGGCTCGTACACGACCTTGCTGTGCACGCCCTCGGGCGCGGAGACCAGTCGGCCCGCGTCCTTGTCGGCCAGACCGGCGTAGTAACGGAAGACGGCGGTGACGTCGTCGACGTCCATGCCTCCCTCTTCGATGGTCTTGCCGGTGTCGAGGGACTCCATGACCGCGATCTCCTCGCGGTCGCGCTGCAGCAGGTCGGCGATCCCGTCGAGGACGCGGCCACGGTGGGCGGCGTCGGTGCGGCGCCACTCCCCGGTGTCGAAGGCGCGTCGGGCGGCGGCGATGGCCGCCTCGGTGTCGGCGCGGCCACCTTCGCTGACGACGGTCAGAACGGAGGCGTCGGCGGGATCCAGGATCTCCCGGACCCGTCCGTTCTTCGCCGCGCGCCACTCTCCGTCGATGTACAGGCTGGTGGCGGTGGCCGTCCCGGGGGCGGACAGGTACGGCACGGACGGCAGGGTTGCGTTGGTCTGGTTCACGGAGCCCATCTGCCCGGGATTGATAGTCACAAACGACCTCTTTCGTAGGACACTTTCCACAACGTCCCATAAGGCCGATGAACAGGCAAAACGCACACTGTGCCGTTGGGGACGCCCATCAGTGGCCTCGGTCACCGGCCTGTGGCATAGACCTACGTCGACGAGCGAGGCCGTGAGCAAGGGACACTCCGCCCCGGGGAATACAAGGACAAGATTTTGACGTACATTAGGTGTACCTAAGTTGGTTCGTCCCGCTCGCCCGGGTCGTCCCCCGTGCGACCGCCGCCCGCGAACCCCATCGAGGAACGCATGCTGCTCGAACAAGAACGCCGTGACGTCTGCCTGACCGCACGCTCCATCGCCCGGCACCCGGGCGTCGCCCCCGGTGAAGCGGGCACCGTCAGCGTCCGCAGCGGCGAGCTGGTGGTCGTCACCCCGCACGGTGTTCCACTGGACCAGATCCAGCCCCAGGACTGCCCGGTCATGTCCCTGGACGACCGGATGCTCGAAGGTCGGCGCGATCCGGCCGCCGAGACCACCCTGCACATGGCGGTGCACCGTCAGGCCGCCGACCACGACCGGGACGTCACCGCCGTGGTCAACGCGTTCACGGCCGACGCGGTGGCCGTGTCCACCGTCGAGGTGGAGCTGCCCCCGATCCACCACCGCGCCGCCGGCCTGGGCGGAGCCGTCGCGGTCACCCCGTACATGCCGTACGGCGGTGGTGACATCGCCGACCAGGCGGTCAAGGCGCTCAAGGGACGGGACGCCGCGCTGCTGGCGGGACACGGTGGCGTGACGCTGGGTCGCGACCTGGAGCACGCCCTGGAGAACCTGCGCCTGCTCGACTGGCTGAGCGCCGCCTACCTCCGGGCCCGCCAGATCGGTCGCCCGCGTGTGCTGTCCGAGGAGGAGCTGGCCGAGATCCGGCAGCGCGACACCTACGGCTGGGCCGGCCCCGACCCCTTCCTCTGAGTCTTCGGTCGGCCTCCGGGGCATCCTCGTCGACGTCGCTTCGGGAAGGGGCATGAGGCGGGAACCAAAGGTCGATGGGGGAGAGCGATGTCGTGTGGCCGGATCCGGTTCATTTTCAAGTAGAAAAACTTGAGATAAAAAGTAATTTTTATCATACTGTATATGAAAGTTATATTAAGGAGTGGAAAGTATGAATAAAGAACAATTAGAAAAAATGACTCATGGTAAAGGATTCATTGCTGCATTAGACCAAAGTGGTGGTAGTACACCTAAAGCACTTAAAGAATATGGTGTGAATGAAGACCAATACAGTAATGAAGACGAAATGTTCCAACTTGTTCACGATATGCGTACACGTGTTGTAACTTCACCTTCATTTTCACCTGATAAAATTTTAGGTGCGATTTTATTCGAACAAACTATGGATCGCGAAGTTGAAGGTAAATACACTGGAGACTATTTAGCGGACAAAGGCGTTGTTCCTTTCTTAAAAGTCGACAAAGGTCTTGCTGAAGAGAAAAATGGCGTACAATTAATGAAACCTATTGATGATTTAGATGAAACTTTAGATCGTGCAAATGAACGTCATATCTTCGGTACTAAAATGCGTTCTAACATCCTTGAACTTAATGAACAAGGAATCAAAGATGTTGTTGAACAACAATTTGAATTCGCTAAAAAAATCATCGCTAAAGGTTTAGTACCTATTATCGAACCAGAAGTTAATATTAATGCTAAAGATAAATCTGAAATTGAGAAAGTTTTAAAAGCTGAAATCAAAAAAGGTTTAGATTCATTAAACGATGATCAATTAGTTATGTTAAAATTAACTATTCCTACTGAAGCTAACTTATATAAAGATTTAGCTGACCACCCTAATGTTGTACGTGTAGTAGTATTATCAGGTGGTTACAGCCGAGATGAAGCTAACAAATTGTTAAAAGATAACGATGAATTAATTGCAAGCTTCTCACGTGCATTAGCAAGTGACTTACGTGCTAGCCAATCACAAGAAGAATTCGATAAAGCATTAGGCGATGCTGTAGATTCAATCTATGATGCGTCAGTAAATAAAAACTAATCATTTATCAGTTCATAACGAACAATGTTTTATCTAAACAACATCACATTGTCTAGATAAATATTAAAACCGTGTGGTAGATTAATCTGACCACACGGTTTTTTTATACTTTACACACATATTGTCCTTTGATTATTCATCGAACGACATACTACTTTCGATAATTTTTTTAAATACGCCTAGTTGATAAGATGAAAAATCGTTTTGAGCACTTAAGAATGGCGCTGATGCAACTTCAACGTATTTATGATTATCGTCACTATCTAATTCCGTTGGTGAAAATAGATAATAAGCTAAGATGGCTGAGGAAATATCATTCTCTTCATCAGAATCACTGCCTAATATTGAAACTTGAGTGTATGGTTTCCCTTTATATTTCGTCTGTAAAATACCATATGATGTCGCTTTAGGATCTTTCAAACGCGTTAAATCTTCCAATGTCTTAACTTTTTCTAAGTCTTTAGCTTTAACCATTTTCTTTTTGTCTAAAGCAAAAAATCCAGGTTGAATATTTGTAGCTACTAATTTACCTTCTTTAAATGTTGCAAGTATTTGAGCGTAGGACATAGGTTGCTTATTTTCACCTGTTTTTTTACCATCTGGATCTACATACATATAATTGATATGCTTAATATTTTTTTCCTTACTTTTCATTCGTTTAATCTCTACACCTTTTTTATCTTTAAAGAACTTATTAACTTCTTCTATAGATGACCCTTTAGATTCTTTTGTGTATTTATAATCTGCAAGTGTTACCTTATCCACTAATTTTTTATAGTCTTCCCAGCCTTGCAATCCCGTTTTGTTTGTAAAACCTTTTTCTGTAATAAGTGCATCGATTTCATTAAGAACTGGCTTTTGTTTAAGATCCTTAGCTTCTTTTTCTAGTTCTTTATATTCGTCCTCTTTTGTATATTCAGTCGCCACATCCGTTTTTTTCTCCGAACTTTTTGATGATGACTTTTCATTAGAAGATTGATCTGAATCATTGCTATTCGAACATCCCACAAGAGCAATTGACATCACAATTAATAAAATTCCCCAAAATTTTTTCATATTCTATCTCCTTTTAATTTTTATATACAGAGAAATAACAATTAAATATTACTTAGTTTTACGCGAGCTCCGTGGCGGCCAACTGGTAGTCCTTCATCGCCGTGCGCCCGCGGGCGCCGGCGTTGCGCGCCGCCCAATCCCTGGCCTGGCGTCGG